>JAKAZP010000324.1 GCA_021815905.1 Pseudomonadota bacterium
GGCATGCGGGGCTCGGGCACCTGCGAGCTCGTGTTCGAGGAGTGCGCCGTCGCGGCCGCCAACATGTTGGGAGAGCTGAACGGGGGCGCGCGCGTGCTGATGAGCGGACTCGACTACGAGCGGGTCGTGCTCGCCGGCGGCCCGCTCGGCCTCATGGCGGCGGCCCTCGATCTGGTGCTGCCCTACGTGCGCGAGCGCAGGCAGTTCGGCCAGCCGATCGGCACCTTCGAGCTCATGCAGGCGAAGCTCGCCGACATGTACGCCGCTCTCGGCGCCGCGCGCGCCTACGTCTACTCCGTGGCGCGCGCCTGCGATGCGGGCAGTGTCAGAAGGCGGGATGCCGCGGCCTGCATCCTGTTCGCGGCCGAGAACGCCACGCGGGTCGCGCTCGAGGCCATCCAGGCGCTCGGCGGCAACGGCTACATCAACGAGTTCCCGGCCGGGCGGCTGCTGCGCGACGCCAAGCTGTACGAGATCGGCGCCGGCACGCAGGAGATCCGGCGCATGCTGATCGGCCGGGAGTTGTTCGAGGCGGGCGCGTGAGCGTCGAGTTCGGTCAGATCCCGCTGGTGCCCGGGTACCGCAAGGTCGCAACCGCGATCTCCGCGCGGATCCTCAGCCGCGAGCTGCGCGAGGGCGAACGCCTGCCACCGGAGCTCGAGCTTGCGAGACAGTTCGGGGTCAACCGCTCGACGGTGCGCGAGGCGCTGCGCGAGCTCGAGAGCTGCGGGCTGCTCGAGCGCCGTCAGGGCTCGAAACTGATGACGGTGAGCCGCCCTCGCCCGCGCACGGTCGCCCGGGACGTGAGCCGCGCGCTCGCGCTGCACGATGTCACCTTCTTCGAGGTGTGGGAGGCGCTCACCCACTTCGAGCCGCCGCTCGCCGAGGTCGCCGCCCGCAGTCGCAGCGCGCAGGACCTCGAGGCGATGTCCGCCGCGAGCGGGCGCTTCGTCGAGGAGAGTGCCGACACGGAGAAGGCCGTACATCACGCGGCGGAGTTCTTTCGCTGCCTCGGGCGGGCGACGCACAACCAGGTGTTCGGCCTCGTGCAGGAGCCCCTGCTCGATCTGCTCGAGCCGAGCCTGCGTGTCATGATCGACCAGGTGCCGCAGGCGCGCTCGCGCATCGCCGCCGCGCAGCGGCGCATCATCGACGCGGTGGACGGACGGGATCCGGAAGCGGCGCGGAGCTGGATGGCGAAGCACATCCGCGATTTCCGCAAGGGCTACGAACTCGCCCGCATCGAGCTCGCCCACCGGGTACGCTGAAACCGGCGCAGCCGGAGGGGGTCCGACTGCGCCGGCAGCTTCGTCACCGCGACGACGACGAGGGGGATCGATCGACGTCGCGAGCGGGCTTCACTCATCCCACGGGGCGACGGCCCCGACGTGGCGAGTGAAGCCCCGCCGGGGAATTCAAAGCAAGCCGCATGCCAAGCCGTCCGAGGCCCGAATAGCAGCCTGACGCGCGGGGCGCGCGCCGCGCGTGCGCCCTCGGAGTGCACCCCCGGCGGGCGATGCACGGAGTTGGCGCGGCGCGGGCTTGCGGCCGGGCACGAGCGCGGCGCGGCGGGCGCCGCCGAGCTAGCGGCCCTGCCACGACTTGCCCGTCACCGGGTGGGGATAGTGGAACGGCACCACGTAAGTGTCGGGCCAGAACTTCGTGCTCTCGGGCAGCAGCTCATCGGGACCGTTCGGGTCCTCGGGGAACTTGCGCGCGAAGGGCGTGAGCTGAGCGTCGCTGTAGGCCCAGCCGCGCTGATAATCCGCCTGCCACATCTTGTGGTAGTGGAGCACCTTGATCTTCCACACGCCGCCCTCCTTGGCATAGACGTTCTCGTAGATTCCGGCTTCCCAGAACTGGCGGGGAAAGTTCGGGATGGGCTCGCCCATGCTCTCGTGCGAGCCGCCCTGAAGGAGGCAGCGGAAGCGGCCGCGCGCCGTCAGCCCGTCCCCGTCGATGTCGATCACTTCCTGCAGCAGCAGGTGATCGAGCAACAGGCCGCGCACCGGTCCGTTCGAGCCACGCGTGAAGTAGTTGCCGAACCAGTCGCAGTACAGGCGCCGCACACCGGCGCTTCCCCGGTACACGCCATTGAGGAAGCGCACCTCGGCCGAATCGCAGAACAGCTCCACCGCCTGCCCGTACAGACACTTGTCGATGTAATAGCCGTACTTGTACTGCAGGGCCTTCACCGCCTGGGCGTCCTCGAGACGCGCCACCTGCCGCGACAGCTCGGCGACCCGCGCTTGCAGGACGGCCAGCGCATCCGGATTGGTCATGTTTCCCCCTTGAGTCAGACGAAAAAATCGGTGAGCAGATCCTCCTCGCGCACGTCGGCCGCACGGTAGGCCGAGAAGTCCGTCACGCCGTGCTCGCGCAGCAGGTCCTCATCCAGGCAGAAGCGGCCCGAGAACGACCGGCTGTCCCGCGTCAGAATCAGATGGGCGGCATCCGCGACGATCTCGGGCGAGCGCACGCGCCGGCGCTGCTCCGCCGGCGCGTGCGCCAGCGCGACCTGCAGGGCGGCGGTCCCGATCACGGTCCGCGGCCACAATGCGTTGACGGCGATCCCCTTCGAGCGCAGCTCGCCCGCGAGCCCGAGCACGGCGAGGCTCATGCCGAACTTGGCCATGGAGTAGGCCAGGTGGGGGGCGAACCAGCGCTCCTCGAGATTCAGCGGCGGCGCGAGCATCAGGATGTGCGGATTGCGCGCGCGCTCGAGGTGGGGCAGGCAGAGCCTCGAGCAGAGGAACGTGCCACGCGCGTTGACCGCGTGCATGAGATCGAAGCGGCGCATGTCGGTGTGCGCGGTGCCGGTGAGGCTGATCGCGCTCGCGTTGTTGACGAGAATGTCGAGGCCGCCGAACGCCTCGACGGTGCGCTCGATGGCGCAGCGCACCTGCTCCTCGTCGCGCACGTCGACCGCGAGCGCGAGCGCCCGCCCACCCGCGGCCTCGATGTCCCGCGCGGCCGTGTGAATGGTGCCGGGGAGCTTCGGATTCGGCTCGGCGGTCTTGGCGGCGATCGCCACGTTCGCCCCGTCGCGCGCCGCCCGCAGCGCAATGGCGAGACCGATGCCGCGGCTCGCGCCGGTGATGAACAGCGTCCGTCCGGCGAGTCCGGTGCGCGGTGTGTCAGTGGGAAGCGACATGCTTGTGCCTCGCGAGCGAGCGGTCCCGGGAGCGGCGGCCGTGGAGCGCGGCGAGGACCCGACCGCACTGCGGCTATTACGGATGATTATAACGGCATACCGCAAAGGCGCCCCGCCGCCCGCCCGCTCCCGGTAGAATGCCGCCGCCGGAATGGCCGGCCGGACGGGTGCAGGATCTTGGCGGCGATCAGCAGCGAGCGGGTGCTCTCGGTGCGCCACTGGACCGACACGCAGTTCACGTTCACGACCACGCGTGACACGGGACTGCGCTTCGAGAACGGACAGTTCGTCATGGTGGGGCTGCAGGTGGACGATCGTCCGCTGCTGCGCGCCTACAGCATCGCGAGCGCCAATCACGAGGAGCATCTCGAGTTCCTGAGCATCAAGGTGCCCGACGGCCCTCTCACCTCGCGCCTGCAGCACATCCGCGAGGGCGATCGGGTGCTGGTCAGCCGCAAGCCGACCGGAACGCTCCTGTTGCAGGATCTGAAGCCCGGCAAGCGGCTGTATCTGCTCTCGACCGGCACCGGCGCCGCCCCCTTCCTCAGCCTCATCAAGGACCCGGAAGTCTACGAGCGCTTCGCCCAGGTCATCTTCGTCCACGGCGTGCGCTGGGAGAAGGAGAAA
>JAKAZP010000325.1 GCA_021815905.1 Pseudomonadota bacterium
CACCCTCATCGGCACCTTGTGCGTGATCGCGAGCGTCATCATCATCACGACCGGCAAATCCCGCGCATCGCGCGCCCCGCTCGCGGGCGATGCGCGCGCGGCGCCGAGCGACGGGACCGCCTGACCCGCGCGCCTGCGTCGCGAGGGTGACCCGCGCGCCGCAGCCGCGAAGCGCCGGTGCGAAGCGCCGGAGCGAAGCGCGCCGGATGTTGGTTTCGCGTCCGCGCCCGTGTTGGATCGGCCCCCGCGGGCTCGCGGACCTGTCTCCGATTGGCGACAGCCCGGCTCGGGCACGAAATCTGCGCGCCCGTCCGGCCTTGAGTTTCAACCAGTGCGCTGGCATGCTGCCAACTTCATAATAAATCAGGCTGCGGGCGCGCGATTCCGATGGCCCGCGGCGGCACCACACGGGCGGTCATCAACACGATCCGATCCTGCGCACGGGACCGGCTGGGGGATTTCGAACAAGAAGACGCGCAGAAAGTTGGATTCGATAGAGCACAGAATGCGCTCCTTCGTGAAGTGGTGCGGCGAGGTGCCGGGCGAAGCGCGACGCATAGAAGAATTCGAGGCGAACCAGCACGCCGTCACCTGGATCCGGCGCAATGTCGGCCTCGGCATCGCCTACGCATACGTGATCGGGTTTCAGGCGGACACGCGCTGGTGGACCTTGTTCTTCGATCGCATCGACGAGGCCGGCGCCGAGGATCTCGAGCTGTGGAAGATCGAGTCGTACAGCAACGCGGCCTCGAGCTGGGTGGACTACTTTCGCTACCGGCCGAGCAGCGGACGGTGGCGGCGAGCCGATGACGGCGGCTCCCCGGGAGAAACCGCGCGATGTTCGTGAACGTGGGCACCGCCCGCATCTACTTCGATGTCGTCGGGTCGCAGCTGCGGCTCGCGGGCGAGCGTGTCGAGACGCGGCCGACGCTGATCGTCATGCACGGCGGCCCGGGGTTCGATCACACGACGCTCCGGCCCTACTTCGACCGCTTCAGCGACTCGCATCAGGTGCTGTACCTGGATCACCGCGGCAACGGCCGCTCGACGGGCGAGCCGCACACCTGGACCCTCGCGCAGTGGGGCGCGGATGTGAAGCGTCTGTGCGATGCGCTCGGCATCGAGAGGCCCGTCGTCTACGGCAACTCCTTCGGCGGCATGGTCGCGATGTCCTACGCGGTGCAGTTCCCGCAGCATCCCTCCAGGCTGATCCTCTCCTCGACCGCCGCGCGCATGCACCTGCCGGCCACCTACGCCAAGATGGAGGCCCGCGGCGGGGCGCATGCCCGCGAGGTCGCGGAGCGTTTCTGGAGCGCGCCCGATGAGCAGACGCTCGCCGAATACGTCGCCGTCTGCATGCCGCTCTACAACCCGACGAGTACGCCCGAGGAGGCCGCGGCCCGCAAGCGAGCGCTGGTGCGGCCCGCGGTGGCGCGCCACTTCGTGCTCGGGGAGATGCGCACCATGGATGCGCGCGAGGCGCTCAAGGCGATCTGCTGTCCGACGCTCGTGCTCGCCGGCGGCTACGATCCGATCACCCCGCCGGTGTGCAGCGAGGAGATCGCGGGCGCGCTCGGCGCCGGTGTCGCGGAGTACCGGCTCCTCCCGGAGGCCGGGCACGGCGTGCACCGCGACGATCCCGCGGGCACCGAGCGGGTTCTGCGGGCCTTTCTCGAGAAGGGCGAGGGCGCTCGCTAGGCCGCGAGCGCGGGCTCTGCCGCGGAGCTGAACGTCTCGGTCCGATAGCGCAGCGCCAGCATGTCGGCCGACCAGAACGAGGATCGCCAGCCGGCCTTGGTCTTGAGGTGAGTGACGAACGCCCGCGGATCGGGCAGCGTCTCCCACACCACGGGCAGGAAGGTCGCCCCCGAGCGGCCGCAGCGCAGCACGAGCCCATCGAGCCCGGGCTCGAGCGACTCGATGACCTCGGTCTCGCTCCGGGCGGCGATCGGCTCGAGCGCGGAGAGCACGCTGATCACGACAGTGAGCGAGGCGACCTCGTCCTCGGCGACCGGCCAGAAGCGCGGATCGGTATAGGCGCTCGCCCAGGCGTTCTGCCAGACGTCCTCGAACAGCGGGCGTTGCGGCTCGACGGTGCCGCGGCAGCCGCGCAGCTCCTCGCCGGCGGTCAGTGTCACGAAGGTCGCGCGCGGCTCGATGAGCGCCGGCGGCCATTGCTCCTGCGGCAGGGGTCCTGAGCCCGCGCCCCGGGCGCCGATGGCGATCGAGCGCCGTGCGAGCCCGAGCAGCCGCGAGCGGTCGGCGCGCTCAAGCATCGAAATATCCGAAGGCGCCGTAGCCGACCACGCGGCGCTTGTCTCCGGCCGTGTCGCCGGAGTTGCGCAGATCGAGCAGCTCGGCCGACAGCTTCAGTCCGCGCGCGGCGTGGTTGAGACCGTTGACGGCGATGCAGCCGCAGGCTTGATCGCCCGTGAGGCTCTCGGCGCCACTCACGATCGCACGCGCCGTCGCCGCATCGCGCTCGCGGGCCTCGGCGTAGGGGTGATAGTGACTCAAGTCCGAGCTCACGACGACGAGGGTCTCCGGGCCGTCCCAAACGCTCGTAATCGCCTCGGCCACCTCGGCCGGGCTCGCCTCGCCGGTGAGGATCGGCACGATGGCGGCCGCGGGCGCGAGGCGCTCGAGGAAGGGCAGCTGAACTTCCAGGCTGTGCTCGAAGGCGTGGGCGCTCGGGGAGACGATCACGCGCGGAAGCGCCCGGAGCTTGCGCACGGCCGCCGCATCGACCGGCATCTCGCCGAGCGGGGTGGCGAACGCCTGCGCCGCGGGCAGCGCCAGGCCCTCGAACCGCTCGTGATGGCTCGGCCCGAGGAGCACGATGCGCCGCAGAGTACGCCCGCTCTTCTCGAGCAGGGCGTAGGCGTGACCGGCCACGACTCCGGAGTAGATGTACCCCGCGTGCGGCACGATGAGCGCGCGGGGCGCGCGGGCGGGGGGAAGGGAGCGCCCGAGCATGGACTCGACCGTAGCCGTGAGGCGCTTGCGATCCGCGGGATAGAAGAGGCCCGCGACCGCGGGGGCGCGAACCGATGGGCTGCGGACGGGGGTACTCATGAGGGGGCGGATTGAAACGGGGGCCGTTGCGCCAAATGATGGTGTCGAGCGCCGGCGCTTCAATGCGCGGCGAGCGTCGATTCTCGAGCGGAGAGGGTTTTTGAGCAATCCAGCAGGCCGCGACGGCGGCACGGTGGTCGGCACCCGGCACTGGCACCGGTTGCCCGACGGGCGCGTGCAGTGTGATGTCTGTCCGCGCGGCTGCCGGATGCACGAGGGGCAGCGCGGACTGTGTTTCGTGCGCGGCGCGCAAGGCGGCGAGGTGCGCCTCTACACCTACGGCCGCTCGAGCGGCTTCTGCGTGGACCCGATCGAGAAGAAGCCGCTGAACCACTTCCTGCCGGGCACCCCGGTGCTCTCCTTCGGCACCGCCGGCTGCAATCTCGCCTGCAAGTTCTGCCAGAACTGGGACATGAGCAAATCGCGGGAGATGGATACGCTCGCCGACCGGGCCTCGCCCGAGGCGCTCGCGGCCACGGCCGAGCGCCTCGGCTGCTCGAGCATCGCCTACACCTACAACGATCCGACCGTGTTTCTCGAGTATGCGATCGACGTCGCGCAGGCGGCGCGGAAGCGAGGCGTGCGCAGCGTCGCCGTGACCGCGGGCTACATCTCTGCCGAGCCGCGAGCGGAGCTCTTCGCGCACATGGACGCCGCCAACATCGATCTGAAGGGCTTCACGGAGGAGTTCTACCGCA
>JAKAZP010000326.1 GCA_021815905.1 Pseudomonadota bacterium
TCGCTCCTCAATACGGATCTGAAACGCGAGCTCGATCACTACGGCCGCTTCCTGTCGATGGTCGTCGAGCACAAGCACCGCATCGGCTTCAAGGGCTCGATCCTCATCGAGCCGAAGCCCTTCGAGCCGACCAAGCACCAGTACGACCGTGACGTCGCCGCCGTGTGCGCCTTTCTCGAGCGCTACGGGCTCGCGAGCGAGGTGCGGGTCAACATCGAGGTCAACCACGCGACGCTCGCGGGCCTCGATTTCGAGCACGAGATCGCCGCCGCGCGCGCGTACGGGGTGTTCGGCTCGATCGACATCAACCGCGGCGATCCGCGCAACGGCTGGGACACCGATCAATTCCCGAACAACGCCCAGGAGCTCGTGCCCGCCTTCATCGAGCTCATCGAGGAGAACGGCTTCGCGACCGGCGGCTTCAACTTCGATGCCAAGCTGCGTCGCCAGTCGGTCGACCCGGCGGATCTCTACGTGGCGCACATCGGCGGCATCGACACGCTCGCGCGCGCGCTCCTCGCGGCCGCGGATGTCGTCATCGAGCGCAAGCTCGCGGTGCTGAAGCAGGAGCGCTACCAGGACTGGAGCGGCGAGCTCGGAAAGCGCATCGAAAGTGGCGCCATCGACCTTGCGGGGCTCGCGGATCTGGCGAGTGAGCGCAACCTGAGCCCGGCGCCGCGATCGGGGCGCCAGGAGCTTGCCGAGAGCTTGATCGCGCGTCACAGCCGCTACTGATTCGCGCGATCCAAAGGCGCGACTGATTCGCGCGATCCAAAGGCGCGACTGATTCGCGCCCACTGCCGCGACTGATTCGAGGCGGCGCGGCGTCCCCCCGTCCGTGTAGACTGTGCCGGCGCCAGGTTGGAGCACCGGGAAGATGAGGGGGATTCCATGAGCAAGGGTGATCCAGGCAATCCGGGACTGGTGGTCGCGTTGACCTTCGTGGCGACCCTGGGCGGGCTGCTG
This sequence comes from Pseudomonadota bacterium, assembly GCA_021815905.1. The sequence goes on from JAKAZP010000326.1 coordinate 967, forward strand.
TTCGGATATGACACGGCCGTGATCTCGGGCGCGGTCGGCGCCATCGACCACTATTTCATCGATCCTCAGCATCTCAGCCAGATCGCCGCGAGCAGCCTCTCGGGCTGGACGATCTCGAGCGCCCTCGTCGGCTGCGTGATCGGAGCGATCATCGCGGGATGGCTGTCGAGCTACATCGGCCGCAAGGGCGGCCTGATCGTCGCCGCGTTGATGTTTCTCGTGGGCTCCATCGGCTCGGCGGTGCCGGAGCTCGGGCTCGGTCCCATCGGGCAGATGGGGCCGAAGGCGCTCGATGCCTTCATCGCCTACCGCATCGTCGGGGGCGCCGGCGTCGGCATCGCCTCGATGCTCTCGCCTCTTTACATCGCGGAGATCTCCCCGAGCGCCATCCGGGGCCGGCTGGTCTCCTTCAACCAGCTCGCGATCGTGGTCGGCATCCTGCTCGTGTACTTCGTGAACTGGTTCATCCAGTCCCTCGGCAACGAGCAGTGGCTGATGAGCACCGCGTGGCGGCTGATGTTCGCCTCGGAGGCGATTCCGGCCGTGCTGTTCTTCGCGCTGCTGCTGTTCGTGCCGGACACGCCGCGCTACTTCGTGCAGCGCGGCAGGAGCGACCGGGCCCTCCAGGAGCTCAGGCGAGTCACCGACGAAGAGGGCGCCCGCAGGATCGTGGCCGAGATCGAAGGCACGCTCACGGTGCGCAGCGAGAAGATCCTCGCCTTCGGCTCGCCGGTGCTGCTGATCGGCATCCTGCTCTCGGTATTCCAGCAGTTCGTCGGCATCAACGCCGTGCTGTACTACGCCCCGCTCATGTTCCAGAACATGGGCGCATCGACCAACTCGGCGTTCCTGCAGACGGTCGTGGTGGGTGCCGCCAATCTCCTGTTCACCCTGGTGGCGATCGTCACGGTCGACCGGCTCGGGCGCAAGCCCCTGCTCGTCATCGGCGCGGTGATCATGGCGATCGCCATGTTCGCCCTCGGCGGACTGTTCGACGCCCGGGCGGTCGGGCTCGGGACGCTGGTCGCGGTGGTGGCCTACATTGCCGGATTCGCGCTCTCCTGGGGGCCGGTCGTGTGGGTGCTGCTGTCGGAGATGTTCCCGAATTCGATCAAGGGCAAGGCCATGGCGGTCGCGGTGGCCGCCCAGTGGCTCGCCAACCTGTTCGTCTCCTGGTCCTTCAAGGTGATGGACGGCAGTGGCTGGCTCAACACTCATTTCAATCACGGTTTCGCCTACTGGATCTACGGCGCAATGAGCGCGCTCGCGGCGCTCTTCGTCATCCGCTTCGTGCCCGAAACCAAGGGGCGCACGCTGGAATCGATTCAGGAGCTCTGGCGCCACCATCGCCCCGACGCGGGGCTCATGTCCTCGCGCGCGGCGGATTAGGGCAACCCGGGCGGCGCGGGCGAGGCGAGCGGCAGTCGGTCGCGACGGAGGATGTTCGTGGGAGAGAAGGCGCTCATCATCGGCAGCGGACTGATCGGCGTGACTTCGGCCTATGTCCTGGCGCGCCGCGGTTGGGAAGTCACGGTGCTCGAGCGGCGCGACGGGGCGGGCGAGGAGACGAGCTTCGCCAACGGGGCGCTGCTCACCCCCAGCATGCCCGAGCCCTGGAACACCCCGGGGAGCTGGCGACTGCTGCTCAAATCCCTGGTCCGTTCCGATACCCCGCTCAAGGTTCGCCCGAGCGCGCTGCCGAGCCTCACCGGCTGGGGCACTGCCTTCCTCAGGAACTCAACCCCCGAGCGCTATGAGCGCAATTCGCTCAATAACCTGGCGCTCGCGCTGCATTCGATCGCGAGAATGGAGGATCTGCGCCGGGAGACGGGCATCGAGTACGGGGCCGCCGCGCCCGGGACACTCAGGGTGTTTCGCGACCCCGCCGCCTTCGAGCGCGCGGTGGCCTGGGCCGAGCGGTTGCGCTCCGGCGGTCTCGAGTTCCATCGACTGACGGCCGAGGAGACGGTGAGCCTCGAGCCCGCGCTCGGTCCGATCCGCGCCCAACTCTCGGGCGGCATCCATTATCCGGTCGACGAGGTCGGGGATGCCTACAAGTTCTGCGTGGCGATGGCCGGACACTGCGCCCGCGCGGGGGTGGAGCTGAGATTTCGCACCACGGTGTCGCGCATAGAGACTCGCGGCAACCGGGTGACGGGCGTCATCTGCGATGGCGAGCGCCACAGCGCCGATCGCTATGTGGTCGCCGCCGGCAGTTACACCCCGGCGCTGCTTGCGCCGCTCGGCATTCGCGTCCCCGTACGACCGGCGAAGGGGTACTCGATCACCTTCGACCGCCCCGCGATGGCGCCGCCGCTGCGCGTCCCACTCGCCGACGACGACTTTCACGCCGTGGTCGTGCCGCTCGAAAGCGTCATCCGCGTGGCGGGGACGGCGGAATTCACCGGGTTGGAGCTGTGGCTGCCGCCGGCGCGCATTCGCAACCTCCTCACGCTCCTGCGGCAGGTGCTGCCGCAAGTCCGGCTCGAGCCGGGGGCGGTCACGCCCTGGTGCGGGCTGCGTCCGATGTCCCCCGATGGCGTGCCGATCATCGGGCGCACGCCGCTCGAGAATCTCTGGATCAATACCGGCCACGGCCACCTCGGGTGGACCATGGCGGCAGGCTCCGCGCAGCTGCTCGCGGAGCTGATGTCGGGGGGCGCTCCGGGCATCGAGGCGCAGCCCTATGCCCTCGCGCGCTTTGGCGCTGCCGGGAGTGCGCGGGCCGGCGCGGCGGCAGCCTGAGGCGCGCCGGGCAGGGCACGGTGCGCAGGGGGCGCGGCACGGTGCGAAGGGAGCGGGGTG
>JAKAZP010000327.1 GCA_021815905.1 Pseudomonadota bacterium
AGGCGCTCGATCGGGTGTTGGCCCAGGCGGGCTGAAGCCGGTTACGGTTCGAGTCGAGCGTCATTCCCAGGGCGCGAATCGCTCCAGGCAGTCTCCCAGGCTCGCCCGCAGCGGCTCGAGCTCGCGCGCAAAGCGCTTCCAGTAACCCACCCCCGAGCCGTAAAGCGGCCGGCGCACCTGCTCGGCGCTTGCCGTGCGGACCGAGCGCCGGTTCTCGTGGAATCGCAAGGTCGCCGATTCGAACGGCAGTCCGCAGTGCTCGAGCAGGCGGCGGATGCTGCCCTCCGGATCCCGGATCAGCTGTTCGTACTGCACGTGCAGCACCCGGCCCGGCAGCACCTCGTCCCAGTGATCCATCAGGGCGAGGTAACAGCGGTAGTAGCGCCCGAGATCCTCGAGGTCGTAGCTGAAGGATTGGCCTTCGGCGAAGTACTGCTTGTAGGTGCTGAAGCAGGCGTCCATGGGGTGACGGCGAACGTCCACGATGCTCGCCCCGGGGAGTATCGCGTGGATCAGCCCGACGTGGCTGAAGTTGTTCGGCATCTTGTCGATGAATCGGGGCCGGTCCGAGCGCAGGACCCGCGTCTCGTCGATGTACCGTCGGCCAAACGCGGCGAGCTCCTCCGCCGAGCGCTCGCGCAGGCGTTCCGGGTAGCCGTCGTGGGCGGCATCGAGATGGTCGAGCTCGCGCACCAGGGCGAGGATGTTGTGCAGCTCCATCGTGCCCTCGACCTGCGAGTGACTCGCGAGGATCTGCTCGACCAGCGTCGAGCCGGATCGGGGCAGCCCCACGATGAGGATCGGCGCGGGATCCGGAAAACCGGCGCCGGCGCGCGCGCGGAAGAAATCCGCGTTGAAGCAGGCGGCGATGCGCCGGGATTTCTCCTCGAAACGCGTGATCGAGAACGGGGACGTCCGCCGGCGCAGCCCGTTGCCTTCGGCATAGTGAGAGAACGCCTCGGAGTACCGCTCGCGCTGCTCGAGCGCGCGCCCGAGCGCGAACTCGAGCTGCGCCCGATCGGTGCTCCGTTGCGAGGCGAGCAGCTCCCGCATGGCCGCGAGCTCCGCGTCGCTGAAGGCGTAGTTCTTGAGATCCGCAAGGCTCCAATACGCCTCCGCATAGGTCGGATCGAGTCTCAGACACTCCCGGTACGCCTCCTCGCAGCGCTCGCGCCGGCCGAGCGTCTTGTTGAGATGACCGATGGCCAGGCGGAGGCCCACCTGGGAGGGATTGAGCCGAGCGGCCTGCTCGTACGCGGCGAGCGCCTCTTCCTGGCGCAGCAGACGGATGTACACCGAGCCGAGCGCCGCCCAGTTCTGCGGATTGTCGGGCTCCAGGCGCTGCACCCGGCGGAACGTCGCTTCCGCCTCGCGCAGCCGTCCCGCGGCGAGCAGCGTGTGCCCCAGCGCGCGCTGGACGAGCGGGTGATGGGCCGACTGCCTGCGCGCGTGCTCGAGCAACCGCTCGGCATCGCGCGGGTTGCCCGCCCGGATCGCAACCGCAGCCAGACCCGCAAGTGCCCCCAGATGAGTCGGATCGAGCTTCAGGATCTCGCGGAAGATGCCCTCGGAGGCGCGGTAGTCCGCCGCGCCCAGCGCGGCGGTTGCCTCCTCGAGGCGCCGCCGCTGCGGATCGAGCAGCCGCGCCTGCTCGAACGCGAAGCGCGCGTCGGCGAACTTCTCCATGTCCACGAGGACGTCGCCGTAGGCGAGCCAGGCGCGCTCCAGCGAGGGGTTCGCCTTCAGGACCCGCCGCAACTCCGAGCGCGCGGCATCGAGGCGCCGGTCCTGCCGGTAGGCGCACGCGAGATCGATGCGCGCGTGGGAGAAGTCCGGCGCCTCTTCGACGACCCGCTCGAGAGTCTCCAGCGCCGAGGTCAGCCTGCCCTGCAGGAGCAGCGCGACCCCGAGCAGATGCAGGCTGTTGATCTCGCCCGGACTCGTGCGTTGGATCTCTCGCAGCTGACGCTCCGCGGTTTCGAAGCGTCCGATCCGGAGGGCTTCGAGCGCCCGCCGGTAGGCGCTCCGCAGGTCCGTTTCACCCTGCTGCGACATGACATCCGACCCCGCTGCCCCCCGAGCGCGGAGTCCCGAGCGCTCCGCCGTCCACGGATTGTAATGGCCGCCCGCGCGGCTCGCTACGCGCCCATCCATGTCCGCGGTAGACTTTCGAGCATCCAGCACGCTTCGCTTCGAGTGCTTCGCAAAGGCCATGACGCACGCACGTTCCGTCCATCCGGGCAATCGCCGCGCTCGTCCCGCGCGCCTCGCCGCCTCGATGCTCGCCGCCTCGGTGACGGCGCTCGCGCACGTCTTGGCCGCGCACGCGGACGCCGTGAGCCCGCTCGGCTTTGCTCCCGCGTGGCGCTGCACCGCCGATCCCGCCGCCGCGACCACCGTTCCCGGCTGGACGATCGTGTCGGGAAGCCCGGCGCTGCGGTGCGGCACGGCCTTCCCCGGGGAGTGGCCGGCGCGACCCGCGCCGCGCGGGGTGATCGCCAACGGGCCCTATGGCGGGAGCGTGCTCGAGCGCGCGCTCCCGCTGCGGGCGGTACGACGCGGTCATCGCCGGTTCACATTGTCCGCGTGGCTCGGCGCCTTCGGTCTCGGCTCCGCGCGCGCGCGGCTCACGGGGCGGTTTCTCGCGGCTTCGGGGCGAGCGCTCGGCCCGCCGCTGCTGCTGCGCGGGCCGCCGGCCGTCAGGCGCGCGCTGCCGGTCCGGTTCGTGCCGCGTAAGGCCTCGGGGCGCATCCCGAGCGGCGCAGTGGCGCTCGATCTGCATCTCGAGCTGCCCGGCAGCACCCGTCGGGCGAGGACCTACATCGCGGCGATGCGGCTCGAGCTCGATCCGCCCATGTCCCTGCCACCGCCTGCTCCGCCGCACGCGCGCGTGCCCCGCTACGACCACGTGTTCCTGATCATGATGGAAAACACCGGCTACGCCCAGGTCATCGGGGACAGGAAGGATGCCCCCTTCATCAACTCCCTGGCGGCGCGCGGCGCCTTGCTCGCGGACTATCAGGCCGTCTATCACCCGAGCGATCAGAACTACCTTGCGATCGCGGGCGGCGACACCTTCGTGAGGGGCGGGGCGTACTTTCCGAAGATCCACCTCACCGCCAGAAATCTCGGTGACCTGCTCGAGGCGGCCGGGGACAGCTGGAAGGCCTATCTCGAGGGCATGGGCACGCCCTGCAACGTGACGACCCGGTACGACAAGTACTACGAGCCGGACGATGCGCCCTTCATCAATTTCACCGACATCCGCGACGATCCCGCCCGCTGCCGGGCCCATCTCGTCGACCTCGCTGAATGGCCCAGGGACCTGCGGCGCGCCGCCACCACTCCGGTGTTCGCGTGGCTCGCGGCGGATGATTACGATGACGGCGAGGTGCCGGGCAACGGCTCGCCGAAGAGCCTGCAGGTGCAGGATGCGTGGCTCAAGCGGACGCTCGAGCCGCTGTTTGACTCCCCGGCGTGGCGCGATCAGAAGAGCCTGCTCATTCTCACCTGGGACGAGTCGAACACCACCGCGAACAATCACATCGCGACCCTCGTGGTCGGCTCGCGCTGCACCGTCAGGTCGGGCTATGTGAGCTCCCGCCGCTACGACAATTTCAGTACGGCGCGCACCATCGAGGCCGCGCTCGGCCTGCCTGCCATGACGAGCAACGATGAGTTCGCTCCGGCATTCGACGATGCGTTCACCCGCGGCGCGGGCGCCGATTGCGGCCCACCGGGCCCTCAGTAATTGCCCATGGAG
>JAKAZP010000328.1 GCA_021815905.1 Pseudomonadota bacterium
ATCTCTGCCGAACTGCACCGCCGTCACGGTCGGCGTGGTGTAGATCCACATCGCGAACAGCGCGAACCAGGAGAAGAACTGCACCCAGGCGAGGCGGCGCATGGGGCCCGGCATGCCGTAGAGATCGGCCATCACCTGTCGCGCCATGCCGCGGCTTCCGGTGGCGCTCAGCCAGGCGAACAGCGCGCCCGAGGCCAAGAGGCCGCCGGCGAGCAGATAGAGCTCGTCATCGAGCGCCTCGTGACGAATGAGCACGACGCCCCCGGCGCCGAGCGCCGCGAGCGCGAGCCCGAACCGCCAGGCTTTGGAGACATCGACATCCGCCTCGGCGGCGCGCGCGCGCGCGAAGCCGAGCAGACGCTCGGGCGAGTACTCGCGCGTGCTCACCACCGTCCAGAGCACGGCGGCGAGCAGCACGGCCGCGCCGACTTGAAAGGCGATGCGCACGGTCTCGGGGATCGTGTCCGGGGGCGCGATGTTGGGAACTCCAAATCGGGCGAGCACCCACGGCAGGACCGAGGCGAGCACCGCCCCGACACCGATGTTTAAACTCTGCATGGCGAACCCGAGCGGCCGCTGCCGCTCCGGCAGCTGATCGCCGACGAAGGCGCGGAACGGCTCCATGGACACGTTGATGGAGGCGTCCATCAGCCACAGCATGAGCGCCGCCATCCACAGCGACGAGGACTCCGGCATCCACGCGAGCGCGACCGTCGTCAACAGCGCGCCGCCGAGGAAGTACGGGCGGCGCCGCCCGAGCCGCGTCCAGGTGTGGTCGGAGGCGTAGCCGATGATCGGCTGCACGATGAGCCCGGAGAGCGGCGCGGCCACCCACAGGATCGGAATCTCCCGCAGCTGCGCCCCGAGGGTCTGGAAGATGCGGCTGACATCGGCGTTCTGCAGCGTGAAGGCGAACTGGATCCCGAGGAACCCCACGCACATGTTCCACACCTGCCGGAACGACAGCTCGGGTTTCGCGCTCACGGGGAGCGGCTCCGGCCGGCGAGCGGCGCGATGTCGAGCGCCGCGATCGAGGCGCTGTCGAGGGGGCCGCCGGCCCCGCCCTGTCCGCCGGTGTAGAGCGCGAAGCGCGCGAGATCGCTCATGTTGAAACCCGGCTTCAGCGTGAAGGTGCAGTGCGAGCCGGCCCTGGCGCGGAACAGCCAGTCGGTGGAGGCCTGCCAGCCGTGGCTCTGGGGCATCACGATCGGAGCGGGACGCGCCGCGGTCCCGCCGCAAGTCAGCTCGAGCAGTCTCACCGCCGCGGTGATTCCGGTGCTGATCGGGCCATGGTCGTTGTCGTATTCGAGCCAGGCGACGTACGTGCCGGTCGCCGGCGCCCGCCAGCTTCTCGGCCATACGCTCGGGACCGAAGCGGAGGGACCGACGCAGGTTTCCGGGCTCTGCAGCGACTCGAGGCCCCGCCGCCCGAGCGCGGTGACGCTGAAGCATTGGAGCGCGCCGACGCGCGGAACGCGCTCGTCGTCGACGATGGGCCCGAGGCGGCGCCCGTCGGCGTAGAGATATCCGCGCGCGACCGGCGCGGCGATCTTCCATGCCGGACCGTTCGCGGTCACTTCGGGCGCGGGCGGGGTCGGCGGCAGGTCGGCGGGCGCATCGTAGCGCAGCGGCGCCTGCGCCACCTTCCGGGCGACGAGCCGCACCCGCGTCACCGTGCCGGTCTCGCGCACGGAACGCGCCACCAGGAGATTGCCGTCGAGACGGGCGGGCCGGCGCAGCACGATCCGGCGGCTTGCGAGATCGAGGCTGATCTCCTCGCGCGCGCCGAACAACATGGGCACGAGCGAAGTCGGCAGCTTCGGCGCGACGCGGCCGTCGTCTTCGAGCCCGAAGACCCCCCGCAGCACCATGTCCAGATAGCCCGCCACCGACCACAGCTGGCGTCGCGAGTCGACCACCGGGCCGCCGAGAGGGCCGGGCACGTGCGTCGACTGCGCGCGCAGGGAGAAGTTCTCCATGTTGGAGCCTTCGAGCGCCGCCCCGCGCACGAGCGAGCGCAGCTCGAGCGCGATCAGCGCCGGATCGTCCACGCGCCGCGCGGCCCGCAGGGTGTACTCGCTGACGAACGGCCAGATCGCCCGGTTGTGATAGATCGGCTGGTCGCGCCGCTCGGGCCAGATCACGGGGCTGCCCGCCGGCCACACCGGATAGCGCTCGAGCGCGAGGCGCGCGCGCTCGGGACCGGCGACGCCGCTCATCACCGCGAGATCGAGCCCAAGCAGGTCGTAGGCGTCGAACGGAGCCGGATGGATGCGACCGCCGATGTAGCTCATGTAGAGCCCTCGACGCGGCCGCCAGAAGCGCGCATTGATCGCGCGCGCGAGCGCGGCGGCCTCGCGCGCGTAATTGCGGGCGGCGGGCGGCTCGCCGTAGCGCCGAGCGAGGCGACTCGCCAGGCGCAGCGCCTCGTAGTGCAGCACGTTGGTCGAGAGGGCGAACGACTGGGCGATGAACACCACGTTGCTCGCGGTCCATTCCGGATACGACTGCGAGCGCCAGTCGAGGAAGGAGGTCTCGCCGCGATACAGGCCCACCCCCGGAACGAAGGTGTAGCGCCGGTCCTGCGCGAGCGTGTCGGCGAGCGCCCGATACACCTTCACGGCAAAGGCCGCATCGCCGAGCAGATGCCGCGCGCCGAGGAACCAGACCACCCGATCGGTACTGATCGGCCAGCTCCCGCCGGAGCCCGTGTCCTGCATGACGTATTCGCCGTCCGGGACTCCCCTGGCGCGCACGCCCGAGACCTTGAAGAGGAGCGACGCCCGGGCACGCGCCGGGTCGAAGCGCCAGAGGCCGAGGTCCGTCGAGTAGGACAGATCCCGGGTCCAGACGAACGGCCACTGCTTGCCCGCGATGAAGCAGCGGCACGGGATCGGATGGCCGTGCTCGAACGCCGGATCGGTGATCGCGCGCACCGAATCCTTCGCGAGGTCCGCTTGCGCCATGGCGAACAGCGCATCGAACAGCGGGCTCGCCGTGCGCACCCGCAAGCGCTGCGCGGCGATCGCTCGCTCGCCGGCAGGGGTATGGAGGAGGTAGCCGCCCCGGGGAGCGCGGCTCACCGAGGCGGTGCGTCCCTGCCAGGCGAGGCGGTCGTGCCACGCCGGGCGATGAGGGCTCGCCGCCGCGGCCGGGAGCGGCGATGACATCATGGCCGCGGCAAGCAGCGCGCTCAGCATGGGCGCCGCCGGCGCGCGCATGGGGCCGCTTTCGAGCGCCGATGGCGAGCGCCGCATGCTTGAGGGGGTGCGAATCGCCTACTGCTCCAGAATCGCGCCGTAATCTCCCCCGACGCTCACGGTGAGGTTACCGTGCTTCACCTCGTAAGTGTGCCGGGTCAGCAAGTCCGTCACCCGCGCGCCGTCCGGCATGGAGAGCTGCCAGGCAGGCACCCTCACCGTGCGTGCCTGCGCCGAGTCGTTGAGCACCACGGCGATCCGATGCCGGGCATCGAACCGCCCGAAGGCGTAGATCCGATGGCGGTCGTCCGCGAGCAGCGTCATGAATGACCCGGTGCGAAGGGCCGCATACCGCCTGCGGATCGCCGCGAGCCGGTGCGTGAGCGCCACGGTGGGATTGCGCAGCGTGGCGCGCGACCAGTCGAACGTGCGCCGGTCGTCCGGGTCGTTGCCGCCGCGCATGCCGTACTCGTCCCCGTAGTAGATCCCGGGCGTGCCGACGTAGGTGAACTGAAAGATGAGTCCGGGATCGATCCTGCGGGGGTGCTCG
>JAKAZP010000329.1 GCA_021815905.1 Pseudomonadota bacterium
TCCGGCGGCAATCGCTACGGCCTGATCGGCGCCAACGGCTGCGGCAAATCGACGCTCATGAAGATCCTGAGCGGCGAGCTCGAGCAGAGCGCGGGCGACGTCGTGCTGCAGGCCGGCAGACGCCTCGGCACCCTCGGACAGAACCAGTTCGCCTACGAAGACGAGCGTGTGCTCGATGTGGTGATGCAGGGCCACCTCGAGATGTGGCGCGCGATGCAGGAGCGGGATCGCATCTACGCCGACCCGAACGCGACCGACACGGATTACATGAAGGCGGCGGAGCTCGAAGTGCGATTCGGCGAGTACGGCGGGTATGACGCCGAGGCGCGCGCCGGCAGCATCCTGAGCGAGATCGGCATCGCCGAATCGCTGCACGAGCGACCGATGCGCGAGGTGGCGCCCGGATTGAAGCTGCGGGTGCTGCTGGCGCAGGCCCTGTTCTCCAAGCCGGACGTGCTGCTGCTCGATGAGCCGACGAACAATCTCGACATCCACTCGATCCGCTGGCTCGAGGGGGTGCTCAACGATTATGACGCCACGATGATCATCATCAGCCACGACCGGCGCTTCCTGAACCAGGTCTGCACGCACGTCGCGGACCTCGATTACCAGCAGCTCAAGGTCTATCCGGGCAACTACGACGACTTCATGCTCGCCTCGCTCCAGGCGCGCCAGCGCGTGGAGGCCGTGAATGCCAAGGCCGAGGAGCGCATCTCCGATCTGCAGGAATTCGTGCGCCGCTTCTCGGCCAACGCCTCGAAGGCGCGCCAGGCGACCTCGCGCCGCAGAGAGCTCGAGAAGATCAAGCTCGAGGAGATCCGGCCGTCCTCGCGGCAGAACCCGTACATCCGCTACGAGCAGCGCAAGAAGCTGTTCCACTCCGCCGTCTCCGTCGAAGGTCTCACGTTTCGATATCCGGGCTCGGACGTCGACGTGCTGAAGCAAGTCAGCTTCAACATCCGGGCCGGCGAGCGGATCGCCGTCATCGGCGCCAACGGCGTGGGAAAGACCACCCTGATGCGCTGCCTGATCGGCGAGCTGAAGCCCACCGCGGGCCGGATCACCTGGGTGGAGAACGCCGAGCCCGGTTACATGCCGCAGGATGCGCAAGCGGACTTCGCCGAGAAGCTCGACCTGTTCGCCTGGATGTCCCAGTGGACGGGCAAGGCGGACGACGACCTGATCGTGCGGGCCACCCTCGGCCGGCTCCTCTTTTCCGGCGATGAAGTGAAGAAGTCGGTGAGGGTGCTCTCGGGCGGCGAAAAGGGCCGCATGATCTACGGCAAGCTGATGCTCACCAGGCCGAACGTGCTGGTCATGGACGAGCCGACGAACCACATGGACATGGAGACCATCGAGTCTTTGCAGACGGCGCTCGAGCTGTATGCCGGAACGCTGATCTTCGTCTCCCACGACCGGGAGTTCGTGGGCGGTCTTGCGAAGCGCATCATCGAGCTGAAAGCGGACGGCACCATCGAGGATTTCACCGGCACCTTCGACGAGTACCTGGCGGCACATCCCCTGAGCGCGTGACCGCGAGCGCGCCGGTACGGAACTCCACCCGCCAGCGCCCACGCCGTCGGTGGATGAACACCCCGGAGCTTGCGCGCAGCAGGGACCGCGCCGCCCCAGGCCCGGATCCGGCGCTTCCTAATAGTGCGGCGGCCGCTCCTCTTCGGGCGTGCGCGCGCTCCCATCCGACTGCACCGCCTCGATGCGGGCGGCCAGCGCGGCGATCTGCGCCCGCAGGATCTCGATCTCCCGGTGCTGCCGAAAGACGACATCGCTCAGCTCGGCATTCGCGCTCTCCAGAAAGGCGATCTTGGTCTCGATCTGCTCGAGTGCAGGGACAGTCATGGGCGGGCATCCTCCGTCGCCGCATGCTACACTATCATCATGAGAGCTTTCGGCTCTCGATGCGCCTTCCGCGCACTCCCTCCCCCACCAGCTTCCCGGGCCGAAACACCGCGCCCACGGAGACCATGAAAGTTCCCAAAGGCTTGCAGCCGTTGATCGACGACGGCGTCAGCGATAAAGTCGTCCGCTCCCTGAAGAGCGGCAAGGAAGCGACCGTTTACGTCGTGCGCTCGGGAAAGCACCTCCGCTGCGCGAAGGTCTATCGGGACATGACGCAGCGCAGCTTCCAGAGACGCGCGCAGTACCAGGAGGGCCGCAAGGTCCGCGGCAGCCGCGAAACCCGCGCCATGAGCCGCGGTACGCGATTCGGCAGAAAAGAGCAGGAGCACGAGTGGAAGAACGCCGAAGTCGATGCGCTCCATCGACTGGTGGCCGCCGACGTGCGGGTCCCGCGGCCCTTCGGCTATTTCAACGACGTGTTGATGATGGAGCTCGTCGTGGACGCGGCGGGAAACCCGGCGCCGCGGCTCGGGGAAGTGGAGCTCACGCCGGATATTGCGCGCGAGTATCACGGTTTTCTCATCCAGCAGGTCGTGCGCATGCTGAGCCTGGGCCTGATTCACGGCGACCTCTCGGAATTCAACATCCTGCTTGCGCCGGAAGGACCCGTCATCATCGACCTGCCTCAGGTCGTCAACGCCTCGGGAAACAATGCCGCTTTCGCCATGCTCGAGCGCGACGTCAACAACATCCGGGCCTCCCTCGGCCGATTCGCCCCCGAGTTGCTGCAGACCGAGTTCGCCCGCGAGATGTGGGGGCTCTATGAACAGGGCGAGCTGCGCCCGGGCAGCCGCCTCACGGGTGTCGTCGTCCGCGAGGAGGCCCCGGTCGATGCCGGCAGCGTCATGCAGGTGATCGAGGACGCGCGGGACGAAGCGATCCGCCGCCGCATCGGCTGCGCCGAGGATCCGGGGTATCCCACATGAGCGATGAGCACGAGGTGCCCGGCTTTCGCGAGCTCGGCTTGAGCGAGCCGATTCTCGAGGCGCTCCTGGCGGTCGGCTATGAAACGCCCACGCCGATCCAGGCGCAGGCCATTCCGCTGCTTCTGTCCGGTTCCGACCTGCTGGGGCAGGCGCAGACCGGCACCGGCAAGACGGCCGCGTTCGCACTGCCGGTTCTCGCGCGCATCGATCTGAAGCTCGCCGGGCCGCAAGCCCTCGTGCTCGTGCCGACCCGCGAGCTCGCCATCCAGGTGGCGGAAGCCTTTCAGCGCTATTCCTCGCATCTGAAGGGCTTTCACGTGCTGCCCATCTATGGCGGCCAGAGCTACGTTCCGCAGATCAAGGGCCTGAAGCGCGGTGCGCACGTGATCGTCGGGACGCCCGGACGGGTCATGGACCACATGAAGCGCGGCGCGTTGAAGCTCGACTCCGTGCGATTCATCGTGCTCGATGAAGGCGACGAGATGCTGCAGATGGGCTTCGTCGAGGCGATCGAGTGGGTGCTGGAGCAGGCGCCGCCGCAGCGGCAGATCGCGCTGTTCTCGGCCACCCTGCCCCCGCAGATACGCCGGATCGCGCACGAGCACATGCGCGAGCCCGCCCAGATCACCATCCAGAATCGCGCGAGCACGGTCCCGAAGATCCGTCAGCGCTACTGGCTCGTGAGCGGCTTGCACAAGCTGGATGCCCTCACGAGAGTCCTCGAAGCGGAACGTTTCGAAGCCATGCTGATTTTCGTGCGCACGAAGATCGAGACGACCGAGCTGGCCGAACGGCTCGAGGCGCGCGGCTTCGACGTCGCCGCGTTGCACGGGGACATTCCGCAGCAGCAGCGGGAACGCACGATCGCGCGCCTGAAGTCGGGGCAAGTCGACATCGTCGTAGATCG
>JAKAZP010000330.1 GCA_021815905.1 Pseudomonadota bacterium
CCGCAGAGCACATCGTGCGTGAGCTCGACCCGGCGTACGTCGAGCCGCTCCTCGATGCGCAACAGCCGGCGATTGACCAGCGTCGCGAGCGCGCCGGGAGCGGCGCCGGCCAGATCGAAGCGCTTGAGCAGCGTCTCCTCGGCCACGTTCTCGCGGAAGCCGGACTCCGTGAGCAACTCGTCCTCGATGATCCGACGCACGGCCGCGGGCTGGTCGGCGAGGGAGCGCTCGTAGAAGTTGCTGAGAATGCTCTCATGGGAGCCGGCGAGCAGCTCCAGGGAAATCTCCTCCCGGTGCTGCGCCACGCGCGCATCGTTCAACTCGCGGCAGACCAGGCTGAGAAGCGACGGCTCGACTTCCGCGTCGGCGCGCTCGGAGCCGCCGGCGACGAAGCGCACGATCGCCGCCGCCGCCTCTTCGGTGACCAGCCCCCGCCCGGGACGGAGCACCGCCTCCAGCGCCTGCCCGCCCGCCATGGGAGCGAGCCGCAACCGGTTCTGCGACAGGCTCGGCATCTGCTTCTTCAGGCTCTCGAGCGGCGCGAGATAATCCTCCCGGAGCGAGATCAGCACGCGATAGTCGCTGCGCTCGAAATCGAAGCGCTCGGCGGCCGTCTCGTCCTCATCGAAGCGCGCCTCGAGCGCCTTCGGCGGCCGGTTCTCGACCAGGTCCGAGAGCTCCTCGATGAAGCGCGTGGCGCGAACGCGACCGAAGTCATCGCTCTGCGCGAGTGTGAACAGCTCCTCGAACTGATCGAAGATCAGCAGCGGAATGAGCGTGGCGCCTGCGGCATCGCGCAGCACGTCGTCGCGGTGATGGAGGAATTCCCACAGCGACTCGCCGGCGGCGGCGACGCCCACCTGGCTCCATTGTCCCGCGACGCTCGCCGCGCGGCGGATGGCCTCCTTGATCTGCTCGGCCGGCTCGGGGGTATCGCGGCCGTACGCGATGCGCACGTACACCGGGCAGTAGCCGTGCTCGCGCAGCCTCGGGACCAGTCCCGCCTGCAGGATCGAGGTCTTGCCAAGCCCGGATTTGCCGAACAGCACGGTGAGGAGCTTCCGTTGCACGCGTCGAGCGAGCTCGGCGACTTCCTCCTCGCGGCCGAAGAAATACTCTCGGGTCTCCTCGGTGAAGGAGACGAGTCCCAGCCAGGGATTGCGCGCATCGACCGTCGGTTGCCCGTCCGAGGGCGGTACGGGCCCGCCGTGGGGAGCCTCGCTCATGCGCGGTGGGTCCGGATCAGCTCGCTCAGGCGGCGCGCGAACTCGGGAGTGACCTCGCCCGCGGCCAGATACGTGAAGTGCAGCGACCGGAAGCGCTCGGGCACCTTGGCATCGGCGGTGATCGTCTCATCGAGCGTGACCGGCAGGATGAACAGCGCGCCGTCGGCCATGTTGCGCGCGCGGTCGAGCGCATAGCTCCACTCACGGCGGAAGTAAGCCTCGACCCGCCGCTCGGTGTTTTCCGAGATCACGGGAATGAAGTAGGAGCAGCCGCCGATGTTGCGCTGGATCTTCCGGTCGTAGTCATCGCCCCCCTCGAGCCGGTCCATGTCGAACCAGGTGCTGATCCCGGCCTCTTCCAGTCCCGCCTTGATGCGCTGCACCGCCGGCAGATCCTCGCGAGCGTAGCTGATGAACACCGCGTGCTCGGGCATCTCGCGCGCCGGCGGCAGAAACCGCGCCGGACCCGCGGTGCCGATCGCGCCGGCCGGCTTGCGCCGCGCCTGCCAGCGCTGATGGAGCTCCGCCACGAAGCGCTCGGCTCCGCGGTAGATGCGGGTGTGCACGCTGACCTGGTGCAGGAAGGACACCAGCCGCTCATCCTGCACCGTGTGATCATCGGCCAGCACCTCCCCCACGTCCCGGGGCGCGGACAGGCGCTGGCGCTTCGCCATGCGCAGGAACAGCCGCGCCACCCAGTTGGTGAAATCGCCGCCGATCACCAGCAGGTGGTTGTGCTCGAGCTCGTAGAAGAGTCGCTCGGGGGAGAGGTGCTCGCTCTGCAGCGCGCACAGGTATTCCAGCAGGTCCTCGTCCGAGATCACGTAGGTCGGGGAGGCGGAGAGCTTGCCGAAGAGGTGATACACCACCGGGCGGGTCAGCCGCTCGCGCTCGGTGGCGAGGTCGGTGACCCGGTTCGGTGCGTAGGCGAGCACCTCCGTGGTGGTTGCTCCGCCGAAGCGCTCCAGGTTGATCGCCGACTCGAGCAGCGGATCGAAGGTGGTGGAGACGAACAGATCGAAGTCGGTGATGGCCGCGAGCTGGCGCAGTGCCGCCGGCGGCTCGAAGTCGGCATCCTTGAGCAGGCCCCGCAACCGGACATAGGCCTCCTCGCGCCGGCCGCGGTGGGCGAGAAACGAGCACACCACGTCGTTGAGCGAGTACGGCTGCGGGAGCTGGCGCGTGTCGACGTTGAGCTTCCCTGCGAGCCGCTCGGCGAGCAGGTCATAGAGCAGTCGCGGCCGATCCTCGGTCCTCACCATCAGCAGCTCGGGTCCCACGATCGGGATGACCCGCCGCTCCTCGATGAAGCTCAGGAGATCCTCCCAGGCGTCCTCATCGAGTGAGGCCTCGGGCAATGCGGCGGCGGAGTTCATCATGTGCGGTGGCGTGTCGGCGGACACCGTCCGCCCGAAGCGGCTCACCCTTCGGCCGGCCGCCTGGCGAGCGCGGTGGCGGCACGCAAGCGGACCTTTCGTGCGACGAGTGACTCCCAAATCGTGTGCGGGGGCATGCTACGTCGGGGGCGGCGTCGCAGTCCACCCGCGCAGCCAATGTCGAAATTCTTTACAAGCGCTGTTCCGCGAGCGGCGCCACGGGATGCAACGGCCTGAATACATTCAGTTCGTATTGCGCTAGCATGACTCTTGCTGTCCAAACGGGAATAAGAATTCAAGCAGGAGCTTGCCATGCCCAACCGCTTCCCCAGCCTCGGACTCATCGTCGCCATCGCCACCGCCCTGGCGAGCGGCACGGCGTGGGCCGGCCCCGTCGAGATGTTCCTGACGAGTGGCGGTCACAGCACGAGCGTGCTCGCCGGCGGCTCCGGCTCCCCGTCCTCGGTCTCTTACAGCGGCACGCTCAACGGCTGGCTCATCGAGAGCGGAACGGAGGGAACGAGCGACTCCCCGAGTATCACAACCCTGGCGGGACTGAAGCTGGACGGCTTTACGGCGACGTGCCTCCCGGGGCTGGGGGCCTGCTCGACAGATCCGCTGACGATCGCCATCAGTGCGACCGGTTTCGACGTGCCGGTGGGGGCCAACCAGTTCGTGCTCACCATCAAGGGCTCGGTCGAGAACGGCACGGTCACGTCTTCGGCCTTTCTGGGCACCGGCGACACCTACTTCTGCCAGCCCACCGGGACTGTGACGAGCGCAAGCAACGACTGCGGCTCCGCCAACGGCATCACCTCCGCGACGTTCAACGGCTCGGGCCAGGGCGAATTGAGCACCGGCGGCCCCGATCCGATCAGGTCCTACTCGCTGACCCTCGTGAACAGCTTCTCGGCCAGCGGCGGCTTGGATCCGAATTACCACGTTTACTCCACTCTCACGCGGGTTGGAGTTCCGGAGCCCGGCACGCTCGCCCTGTTCGGCGCGGGGCTGCTCGGCTGCGCGCTCCTTGCCCGCCGGCGGGACCGCGCCCGCGCGATCTGAGCGGCGCTCCCCGCGCGCCCGACTCCGTCGGCTCGCGCCCTCGGCCGAGGCGATGCGAAGTCGCCTCGAGATCCCTGCGG
>JAKAZP010000331.1 GCA_021815905.1 Pseudomonadota bacterium
CCGCCTGTTGAAGCGCCGTGAGGAGCTCGAGACCCGGGCGAGCAGGGCGAGCGCCGATCTGCGGCACGAATCGGATCCCTTGAGCGCGGATTTCGCCGAGCAGGTGACCCAGCGCGAGACCGACGACGTTCTCGGGGCCATCTCCGAGTCGGCGCGGGAGGAGCTGCGGCAGATCCAGGCGGCGCTGCGGCGGCTCGATGAAGGCCGCTACACCACCTGCTCGGTCTGCGGCGAGCCCATCGAGGAGGTCAGGCTCGAGGCCGTGCCCAACACCGATCGCTGCCGCAGTTGCGCCGAAGGGGCGCGCGGCTCGCATCGAAGCGCGCCATGGAGAAGCTGAATTCCATTCTGATGGTGGTCGAGCCCGAGGACGGGGTGCATCGGCTGCTGGCGAAAGCCTGCGTCCTCACCCGTCACTTCGGAGCGCGGCTCGAGCTGTTTCTGTGCGATGCCGAACAGGCTTTCGCCCTCAGCCATTCCTACGACAGCCGGGGCACCGCCGAAGCGCGCTCCGCGTGCCTCGCCGAGCGGCGCCGCTACCTCGAGTCCCTGCGGGAAACGGTCGGCGCGCGCGACCTCGAGATCAGCGTCGATGTGGCCTGCGAGAGCCCGCTGTACGAAGGCATCCGGCGCAAGGTCCTCGGCAGCCGTCCGGACCTCGTGATCCTCAGCGCGAGCGCCGGGGAGCGCACCCGCACCGGAGGCGGACTGTCGGCGAGCGCATGGCAGGTGATCCGGACGTGCCCGGTGCCGGTGATGCTGACTTCCGGCCGGCCCTGGCGCGCCGCGCCCGCGTTCGCCGCCTCCGTCGACATCTCGGACGAGGAGACCCCGGGTCTCGCTCTCGCCATCCTGCGCGCGGCGCGATTCGTCGCCGGGCGCTGCGCCGGCACGCTCGACATTCTCTACTGCGAGCGCGCGCCGGCCCCGGAAGCGCGCCGCGAGGAGGCGCTGAAGGCGCTCGCGCGCGAGGCCGCGATTCTTGATCCGAGGGTACGGATGGTCGCCGGCGAGCCGGCGGCCGAGTTGCCGCGGCTCGCGGCGCGCGAGGGCTACGACCTCATGCTGCTCGGGGCGCTCACTCACCGGCGCGGGGTCGCGACACTGGTCGGCACGCTGACGTCCAGGCTGGTCGAGACCCTCGAGTGTGACTTCATCCTCGTCAAGCCCGAAAGCTGACACCGCGCCGCTCCTGCCGCCCCCCCTCGAGGGACTGCTGCGGCCGCGGGCGTACTCCCATCCCGTGGAGCGGATCGAGGTGCTCGAGACTCACATCTCGCGCATCCTCCTGACCGGGCAGTTCGCCTACAAGATCAAGCGGCCGGTGTCGTTCCCGTTCGCCGATCTGCGCGCGCTCGAGCGCCGGCGCGAGCTGTGCTTCGAGGAGGTCCGGCTCAACCGCCGGTTCGCGCCCGAGCTGTACCTCGGGGTCTGCCCGGTGACGATCGAGGCCGGGCAGGCGCGGATCGGAGGCGAGGGTGAGCCGATCGAGTACGCGGTACGGATGCGACAGTTCGCGCGCGCCGACGAGCTCGATCGCCTGCTCGAGCGAGAAGCGGTGGAGCCCGGGGAGCTGCGCGCGTTCGGGCACTGGCTCGCGACGACGCACGCGCAGCTCGCGCCCGCCGCCGCAGCGCAGCCCTGGGGCGAGCCGGATCGAATCGCCGCAGCCGTGCTCGAGAACCTGCGCGAGACGCGCGCCGTGGCGCCCGCGGCCCTCGAGGGGCTGCTGCGGCGCATCGAGCTCACGCTCGGCGAGACGCTCGAGGCCAACCGCGCGGTGATGGCGGCGCGCAAGGCGGCGGGGCGGATCAGGGAGTGTCACGGCGACCTTCACACTCGCAACATCGTGCGCCGGGACGGCCGCCTGCTGCCGTTTGACTGCCTCGAGTTCTCCGAGGCGCTGCGTTGGATCGACATCGCCGATGAGATCGCCCTCCTGCATGCGGACCTCGCCGCCGAGCAGCGCCCGCTCCACGCCCACGCCTTTCTCGACGGCTATCTCGAGGCCGGCGGCGATTATCACGCCTGCCGGTTGCTGCGCCTCTACGGCGCGCATCGGATGCTGGTGCGCGGCAAGGTGACCGCGCTCGCGGCGGCCAACGCCGCGACGGCTGCAGGGGCTCGTGGGGCGCTCGAGGCGCGCGCCGCGAGTTATGTTCGTGAGGCCGCGCGGCTCCTGACTCCCGGGCCGCGCCGCCTGGTGCTCATGAGCGGGCTTGCCGGGTCGGGCAAGACGTGGCTCGGGCAGCGACTCGCGCCGGCGCTGAATGCGCCGCAGCTGCGCTCCGATCGCGAGCGCAAGCGCCTGGCCGGCCTCGGCGAGCTCGACCGCAGCGGCTCGGCGCCGGGGAAGGCTCTGTACTCGCGCGAGCGCACCGAGGCGGTGTACGGGCGCCTCGAGGAGTGCGCCGCGCACTGCCTGGCCGGTAACCTGAGCGCGCTGGTCGATGCGAGCTTTCTCAGCCGCGGCGAGCGGCGGCGCTTCGTGCGCCTCGGTGCCGCATTCGCCGTTCCGGTGGTGCTCGTGCGCTGCTCGGCCGCCCGGCAGGTGCTTGAGGAGCGGCTCGAGCGGCGCGCCGCGCAGCGCTCGGACGCCTCGGAGGCCGGCCTCGAGGTGCTTCGCTGGCAGGAGCGGCGTGCCGAGCCGATCGAGGCGAGCGAGGGGCTGACGGTGATCGAGGCGGACACGACGCGAGCGCGGATCGCGAGCGAGACGCTGGCGCGCCTCGAGGAGCGCGCGGCCTGCCGTTGACATCGAGCCTCGATCCGCAGATGTTCGAGGCATGAGTGCCGCCTTGACACCCTCCGGGGTCGTGACCATCACGACCGACTTCGGCCACCAGGGCCCCTTCGTGGGCGTCATGAAAGGCCGCATCCTCGCGCGCTTTCCCGCGGCGCGCCTCATCGACCTCACCCACGAGATCGTGGTGCACTGGCCGGCGGAGGCCGGATTCTGGCTGACGCGCTCCTTCGAGTATTTTCCGCACGGCACGGTGCACGTGGCCGTGGTCGATCCGGGCGTCGGCACCGCACGCGACATCGTCGCGGTGAGCGCGGCCGGTCACGTGTTCCTCGCCCCGGACAACGGACTGCTCGCGCCGCTCGTGGCCCGTCATCGGGACGCCGGCATCGTGCGGCTGCGCGCCCATGCGCTCGCGCGTCTCGGAATCCACCGCCCCAGCGCCACGTTCCACGGGCGGGACATCTTCGCCCCGGTTGCCGCGGAGCTCGCCTGCGGCCGGTGCGCGCCCGGGGACCTCGGGGAGGCGGCGGATGCCGGCTCGCTGGTGCCTTCCTGGGTGGAGGAGCCGGTCGTCGAGCGCTCGAGCGTCACCGGCGTGATCATCACCATCGATCATTTCGGCAATCTCATCAGCAACATCGATTCGGGGCTCCTCGAGCGCTTCCGGCTGCCGATCGTGCATGCCGGACACCATGCCTTCGCGCTGCTGAAGACCTACGGCGATACCCGGCCCGGGGAGTATCTCGCGCTCGTCAATTCCTTCGGCGTGGTCGAGATCGCTCGGGCGGAGCAGAGCGCGGCGGAGGGCCTCGGGTTGAGCCGGGGCGCCCCGGTCATCGTGCGCGATCGGACCGAGTAGGGCGCCGCTCTTGATAAGGCGGCGGATTCGGCTATAGTTCGCAGCCTTGGTCTGTGCTCAACTTGTACTTACCCTTTGATTTAGCTCAGGATTTTCGTCACTAGATGTCGGAACGAGACAGCGAGGGCTTTGATC
>JAKAZP010000332.1 GCA_021815905.1 Pseudomonadota bacterium
AGCGCCGGCTCCGCGGCCTCGAACGCGCGCGGGACCATGCCTGCGGTGCGCAGCGCGCGCTCGAGCACCCAGCGGATGGAAGCGTCGTCGTCGACGAGCCAGACACGCAGCGACTCACCGCTCATGGCTGTTCTCCGAGCGGCAGCAGCAACGTGAACACCGTGCGCCCGGGCTCGCTCTCGAACTCGATCAGACCGCCGTTGCGGCACACGAGCTCCTGCGCCACCGCGAGGCCGAGGCCGGTGCCGTTCGCGCGCCCGGTCACGAGCGGATAGAAGATGCTCGCGCGCAGCTCTTCGGGAACGCCCGGTCCGTTGTCCTCCACCTGGACGCTCGCGACCAGGCGGTGGCGGGCCGACCCGATGCTGACGTTCGACAGGGCGCGGGTGCGCAGGACGATGCGGCCGGCGCGGGCGAGCGCCTGCATCGCATTGCGAGCGACGTTGAGCAGCGCCTGGATGATCTGATTGCGGTCGAGCGAGGCGCCCGGCAGGCTCGGATCGTAATCGCGCTCGATCAGCGTGTCCGCGCGCGCCTCGGCGCGCAGCAGGTGATAGACGTGCTCGCAGACCTCGTGCACGTTGACGAGACTCTTCTGCGGTACGCGCTTCGGTCCCGCCATGGAGTCCACCAGCGCGGTCAGCCGGTCCGCCTCGCCGATGATGACCTGCGTGTACTCCCTGAGGGCGGCGCCCGCGAGCTCGCGCTCGAGGAGCTGCGCGGCGCCGCGCAGTCCCCCCAGCGGATTCTTGATCTCGTGCGCGAGCTGGCGAATCATCAGACGGCTGCCGTCGAGGCGCGCCAGCAGATCGTTCTCGCGCGAGATCCGACGGCGCTGCGTGGTGTCGGCGAGCTCGAGCAACAGGTGCGTGCCGGTGACCTGGCCCTCGAGCGGCGTGATCGTGACATCGAGCGTGCGCGCCTCGCGCGGCGCGCCGGTCGGACGCACGAGCAGCTCGCGGTCGGCGATGCCCTCGCCCTCCTCGAGCGCGCGGCGCAGGATGGCGATCAGACCGTTCGTGTCCTGCAGGAAGTCCGCGAACGGCCGCCCGCGCGCCTGGTTCAGGCTGAAAGCGAGCAGATCCTGCGCCGCGACATTGGCGTAGATCGCGCACAGCTGCGCATCGAGCACGACGATGCCGGTCGAGAGCGTATCGAGCAGGTCGGCGGGGTCGAAGTGCGACAGCACCGAGGGCAGGGAGCGCTCAACGGCCACGTCGGGCTCCCTGCGCTCCCGGGGGCGCGGCCCCTTGCGCCTGAAAAGAGCGCCGGGCCGTCGCGGTCAGAGCGGAGGATGCGGGGGATGCGGGGGATGAAGAACCGGGTTGTGGGGGTTCTGGATCGAGGGCTGGTGCACGAAGAAGGTGACGCTCGGGCTCTCGCAGACGATCTGGCCGCTCGAGTCCTCGACCACCGCCTCGAGCGAGTGCTGGC
Organism: Pseudomonadota bacterium; assembly: GCA_021815905.1. The sequence continues at coordinate 1,435 of JAKAZP010000332.1, forward strand.
CGCGGTACACCGGGAAGGTGAACTGCTCGCCCGCGGCGGTCGAGCCGGGCGGCAGCTGCTTGCCATCGAGGAACAGCTGCACGTGATCCCCGGCTCGCAGGCCCGGGGAGGTCTGGACGACCGCGGTGGCCTCGTAGGCGTTCATCAGCATCTGCTGATCTTTCGGGGAGGCGATGCGACAGCTGCCGTAGGGCTGCGACGGAGCGCCCGGCTCGGTCGGGGCGCTCTCTGCGGACGGCAACGGGGCCGGCGTGTAGGTCTGCGCTCCGACGATGTCGAGCTTCTTGGCGTTCGGATGCGGCTGATCGCTGTAATGGATCACGCCGTGGGAGTCGACCCACTTGTACACCGTCACCGCACCGGCGACCCCGGCGAAGGCCAGAAGGCTGGCCCCGGTCGCGGCCACCAGGGCGCGGCGGCCCGTGACCCGGCGGAATAAGGCAAATGGCGACGGCGGCATAGGCTTGGAGCATAGCCCCATGCGGCCCGCGGAACAAAGGCCGCCGCGGCGGAGCTGCGACCTGCGTCGCGCGCGGGCGCTCCGGGCGCGAGCGGGGCGCCGGGGCGGACGCCCCGTCCGCCCGATGCCCGCAGCTGAGCGAGCCCTTCAGCAACTGTAGTAGAGCTCCATCTCGATCGGGTGCGTGGACATGCGGAAGCGGGTGATCTCCTGGAGCTTCAACCCCATGTAGGCGTCGATCACGTCGTTCGTGAATACGCCGCCGCGCGTCAGGAACTCGCGGTCCTTGTCGAGATGCTCGAGCGCCATGTCGAGCGAGTGGCACACCGTCGGGATGTGCTTCGCCTCCTCGGGCTCGAGGTCATAGAGATCCTTGTCCGCCGGATCCCCGGGATGGATCCGGTTCTGGATCCCGTCGAGCCCCGCCATCATCATGGCGGTGAAGGCGAAGTAGGGATTGGCGCTCGAGTCGGGGAAGCGCACCTCGATGCGGCGGGCCTTAGGATTGGAGACCCAGGGGATGCGGATCGAGGCGGAGCGGTTGCGCGCCGAGTACGCCAGCATGACCGGCGCCTCGAATCCCGGCACCAGGCGCTTGTAGCTGTTGGTGCCCGCGTTGGTGAAGGCGTTGAGGGCCTTCGCGTGCTTGATGATGCCGCCGATGTAGTAGAGAGCCAGGTCCGACAGCCCGCCGTAGCGATCGCCCGCGAACAGCGCCTTGCCCTCCTTCTGCAGCGACTGGTGCACGTGCATGCCGCTGCCGTTGTCCCCCACCAGAGGCTTCGGCATGAAGGTGGCGGTCTTGCCGTAGCTTTGCGCCACGTTGAGCACCGCGTACTTCAGGATCTGCACCTCGTCGGCTTTCTTCACCAGCGTGCCGGCGCCGATCCCGATCTCGGCCTGGCCGCCGGTCGCCACCTCGTGATGGTGCACCTCGACCTTCAGGCCGAGCTCCTCGCAGGCGAGGCACATGGCGGAGCGGATGTCCTGGAACGCATCGACCGGCGGCACCGGAAAGTAGCCGCCCTTGATCCCGGGGCGATGGCCCTTGTTGCCTTCGGCGTACTCCGTGCCGGAGCTCCAGGCCCCCTGCACCGAGTCGATGGCGTAGAAGCAGCCGCGCATGTCGTTGCCGAAGCGCACGCTGTCGAAGATGAAGAACTCGTTCTCCGGTCCGAAGAGCGCGGAGTCCGCGATACCGGTGGATTTGAGGTAGGCCTCGGCACGCTTGGCGAGAGAGCGCGGGTCGCGCTCGTAGCCCTGCATGGTGGCCGGCTCGATGACGTCGCATCGGAGGTCGATGGTCGTCTCCTCGAAGAACGGATCGAGAATGGCCGTGCCGGCGTCGGGCATGAGGATCATGTCCGACTCGTTGATGCCCTTCCAGCCGGCGATCGAGGAGCCGTCGAACATCTTGCCGTCGCGGAACAGCTCCTCGTCGACCAGCCGCGCCGGGATGGTCACGTGCTGCTCCTTCCCGCGGGTATCGGTGAAGCGCAGATCCGCGAACTTCACGTCCTTTTCTTTGATCAGCTTGATCACATCGCTCGGTGTCATATCGCCTCCGAAAAAGGGGAATGCTCGCGACCTCGGCTTCGCCGAGCGCCATGACAGTGCAGGGCCCGTGCCAGGAATCGCTCTCCGGAAAATCAGCGAGTTAGCAATCTCATCGCGGCGCCATGCACCACCAGGATGCGGAAAATCCGCAATATGCACCTTATTGGTGCGCAATCTCCACGACGTCCGTGCGCCGATGCTTCCCGGACGGCATTATGCCCCTTTATGGTGCAGGGCATCCAGCCCCGGTCCCGATTCCGGCATCGTGCGGCCGTCAGG
>JAKAZP010000333.1 GCA_021815905.1 Pseudomonadota bacterium
CGGCTCGAGCCGCGCGGTCTGATCGGCCTGTCGATAGCGCACCTTCACCGTGCAGAGGAGGGACCCGGTGGGCGCCGCGCCGAGCCAGTGCATGGGTCCGCTCACGAGCGATGAGCCGAAGAGCCGCGGGTGGTCGTGCCCCTGCACGACGATGAGGGCGTTGCGCGCGGCGAGCTTGGCCGCGACATACCAGGGCAGCTCGGCGCCCCCGGGGCGACCGCCGATCCCGAGCCCGGCGCGCTGGCCGAGGGTGTAGAAGGCGAGTCCGCGATGAGTGCCGAGGCGCTCGCCGTCGGCGGATTCGATCGGGCCCGGACGCTCCTCGAGAAAACGCGCGAGAAACTCCCGAAAGGGCCGCTCGCCGATGAAACAGATGCCGGTGCTGTCGGGCTTGTCGAACACCGGCAGTCCCGCGGCGCGCGCGCGCGCGCGCACCTCGGTCTTCTCGAGCCCGCCCAGGGGCATCAGCGCGCGCGCGAGCGCCTCGATCCCCACGGCGTGCAGGAAGTAACTCTGGTCCTTGGCGCCATCGCGCGCCTTGTGCAGCTCGAGGCCGCCGGGCCCCGCGAGGAGACGCGCGTAGTGGCCGGTCGCGAAGCGCTCGGCGCCGAGGCGCTCGGCGTGGCGCAGCGCGAGGCCGAACTTGATCTCCCGGTTGCAGAGCACGTCCGGGTTCGGGGTGCGACCGGCGCGCTGCTCGTCGAGGAAGTACCGAAAGACGCGCGCCCGGTACTGCGCCGCGAAGCTCACCCGGTGCAGCGGTATGCCGAGCTCGCGCGCGACCGCCCGCGCATCCTGAAAATCCTGCGCGGCCGTGCAGTAGCCGTCCTCGTCCTCCTCCCAGTTGCTCATGTAGAGCCCCTGCACGTCGCAGCCTTCCTCCTTCAGAAGGAGCGCCGCGACGGCCGAGTCGACCCCGCCGGAGAGGCCAACGATGACACGGGGAGCGGCGGCGCGCCGGGCGGACATGGCGGGCGTCCTCGCGCTAGAGCGCGATCGCCTCGACGCCGAGGGCCGAGTCGAGGTCGAGAGCCCCCTCCGGCGCGAGCGGGCGCCGTGCGCCGCCGAGGTAGTCGTCGATGCAGCGCAGCACGAGCGGGCTTCGCAGCTCGCCCGAGCGGCGCTCGAGCTCGGCGCGCGTCAGCCAGTGGGTCGAGACGATGCCCGCATCGAGCGGCTGCGCCGCATCGTGATCGGTCACCGCGCCCGAGAACGCGAAGCGCTTGAACAGCCGCCCGCTCGGTGCGCGCCAGAGGTAGACCCCGAGCAGCTCCCGCGGAATGAAGCGCCAGGCGGTTTCCTCGCGCACCTCGCGCACCAGCGCCTCGAGCAGCGTCTCTCCCGGCTCGACGTGGCCGGCGGGCTGATTGAACACGAGCCGTCGTTCGATCCGCTCCTCCACGAGCAGGAAGCGGCCCGCGGATTCGGCGACGGCGGCGACGGTGATGTCGGGAGTGGGCATGGGAGCATTATAGGCCGGTGCTTCCCGCGCCGGCGCCCGGGGGCCCTTGCGGACACGCTGGCCGTCCTCGGCCGCGCCTCACCCGCGGCGCAGGGCCCGTACGCCGTGCTCCGGAGCGCTCGCGTCCCAGACGGCGTCGAATTCCTGCAGGTAGAGCTTCGCCACGGGCGGATTGTTCACATCCGCGATTCCGTCCCAGGTATCGGCCCGCATCCGATAGACGATCGCGCGGTCATCGGCGATGAGATAGGCGGAGGCGCGCTGGCGCGCGTCCGGCGCCGCATAGCGGATGTCGACGCAGCTCGAGAGGCGCCGTCCCATGGCGACGAAGCGGTTGCTGTCGCGCATGACACGCGTCGGCTCGGCGAGCAGCACGCGCACCTTGGCGAAGCTGCGCGCGAGCACGAAGTGTTTGATCACGTCGAGAAAGGCGCTCTGGTCGTAGAGCTCCGGCTCGAGATCGGGGGTGTAGATCGAGATCAGACGCTGCGCGGAGGCGGCCACCTGGTTGACGGCGACCCGCACCTCGGCGACCGTGGTGAGCACGGCGAGCGTTTCGACGGCGCGCGGGCTCCCCGCCTGATCGCTCACCGATTCCGGTGAGTAGCGGGCGTGGGCGAGCTTTGCGAGAGCGCTGTTGTCCGGGTCCCCGTATTCAGCCACGAGCGGCGCCTGCCGTGATGCCTGCAACGTGGGCAGGCCCGTTGAATAGTAGAGACAGGACGGATGCGGGGTTGTCGAGCCGGTCACGGTTTGTTGCCGCCCGACCCGTCAAAGCCGCCGCTCGGGGCCCAAAGTGCGAACCGCGTCAATGTTGCCACCCCTCCCACCGAGCCCTCAGATCTCCCGCGCGAGGCGGGCGGCGAGCCCGATATAGTCCGCCGGACGCAGCGCCCTCAGGCGCTTCTTCTCCTCGTCCCCGATCGGCAGCGCATCGATCAGCGCACCGAGCGAGCGCTGGTCGATCGGCTTGCCCCGGGTGTGCTCCTTCAGCCGCTCGTAGCCGCCCGGGACGCCCGCGGCGCGCAGCACCGTCTGCACCGCTTCCCCGAGCACCTCCCAGGCGCCGGCGAGATCCGCGCCGACCCGCGCGGCATCCGCCTCGATCTTCCCGAGCCCGCGGCCGAGGGAGCGCCAGGCGATGAGGGTGTGGCCGAGCGCGACGCCGAGATTCCGCAGGACGGTCGAATCGGTCAGATCGCGCTGGAAGCGCGACAGCGGCAGCTTCTCCGAGAAGTGCCGCAGCAGCGCATTCGCGATGCCGAGGTTGCCTTCGCCGTTCTCGAAGTCGATGGGGTTGACCTTGTGCGGCATGGTGGAGGAGCCGACCTCGGCCGCATGGGCGCGCTGCCTGAGATAGCCGAGGGAGATGTAGCCCCAGAAATCCCGGGCGAGGTCGATGAGCACCACGTTGATGGCGGCGAGCGCATCGCAGTACTCGCCCATCCAGTCGTGGGGCTCGATCTGCGTGGTGTACGGGTTCGCCGTGAGCCCCTGCGACTCGATGAATCCGCGGCTCACCGCCGGCCAGTCGACCGCCGGTAGCGCCGCGAGGTGCGCGTTGAAATTGCCGACCGCTCCGTTCCACTTGCCGAGGATCTCGACCGCGGCCCAGCGCCGCTGCGCCCGGCGAAGCCGGGCGACGTAGTTGGCGATCTCCTTGCCGAGGGTGGTCGGGCTCGCGGGCTGCCCGTGGGTGCGGGCGAGCATCGGCAGCTCCGCGAGGTCCCGGGCGAGCCCGGCGAGCTCGCGCACGCGCTCGCCGAGCGTCTCGGCAAGCACGCGGCGCGCCTCGCGCAGCAATCTCGCGTAGCTGAGGTTGTTGATGTCCTCGGAAGTGCATCCGAAGTGCACGAGCTCGAGAGTTCCCGCGCCGGCGCCCGCGGCCTCGAGCTGTTGGCGCACGTAGTACTCGACCGCCTTCACGTCGTGGTTGATGACCGCCTCGATGGCCTTCACCGATTCGGCGCACTCGGCATCGGGCGAAAGCGCGAGCGCCTCGGCGCGCGCGACGACGGCGGGAGCGAGAGCGGCGCCCGGGAGCTGCGGCACGGCGGCGGCGAGGTGCACGAGCCAGGCGGCCTCGACGCGCACCCGCTCGCGGATGAGTCCCGCCTCCGAGAGGAGATCCCGCAGCGGCGCCGTGGCCGCGCGATAGCGTCCGTCGACGGGCGAGAGCGCCGCGAGGGCGGAGAAGTCGTCGCGGCGGGAGCTTGCGGGCATGCGCTATCATAACGCATGGCGCGAGATCG
>JAKAZP010000334.1 GCA_021815905.1 Pseudomonadota bacterium
CGCCCGCGTCGAGCGCAACCACGCCCGGGCGCGGGAGATCCTCGAGACGAGAAGGGACGCGTTGCATCGTCTGGCCACGGCGCTGCTGCACGAGGAGACGCTCGAGGCCCGGCAGATCCGCTCGATCATGGCGGGTCCGGGAAAGACCCCGCTCGCCGCGGCGGCATGAAGCGAGCGGACCCACGCGCGCATCGCCGAGCCCTCAAGCCATCCTCGGCGGATATCCGACCGTCTGTGCGAAGGTGACGAACTGCTCCTGCGACGGCTTCAGCGCCCGGGTGAGCCTCCGGTAGTCGACGGTTCCGCGAAGCACCGTTGCCGGACCTTGCGCGGCACAGCACAGTTGGACGTTCCGTCCGATGAAGGCCGCGTCCACCGAGGCGTACAGCCGGCGCTGGGGGGAAGAGAGCTCCGCCATCCGCTCCCCGTGTGCGACATAGACCGGGTCGAGCGGCGCGCGAGCGGCGAAATCCTGTGTCCCGGTCTGCGCGCGGTGCGCAAACTACGAATGTTTCCCGCCGGTGTTTGCGGCGAGCCTTCGTGTCGATCTCTCCCCGAAAGGACCACCGAGCCGCCACCTTGACCTTGCTCCATCGCATCAACGAGGGCCTCCTGTCGGTCGTTGCGGCAGATGGATCGCTCGCAGCCACGCCGCCCGCGGAGCCCCGGGGCGCTCGCGGGGCCGCCGTTCAGCCCGAGGAGCTGTGGGACTATGCCGTCTACGCCTCCGTCCTGATCGGCATCGCGGCGCTCGCGTACTTTCAATTCCACGCGATCGTCCCGCGCGTGCTTGCGGCGGCGGCGCGCAGGAAGGACCTCGAGTTGATCGCTTATGGCGGCGCCCTCTGGAGCGGTTTTGGCTTCCTGTTGATCGTGGTCCGCACGATTCTCTGGATGATGTATCGGCCCCTCCCCACGGCGGAGCCCGGATCGGCGCCGCGCCTGACGGTGATCATTCCGGCCTACAACGAAGGGGCCATGGTGCTGAAGTCGATCGCGTCGGTCGCCGAGGCGGATTACCCGCGGGATCGTCTGGAGATCCTGGTCGTGGACGACGGCAGCCGGGACGACACGTGGCAGCACATTCTCGAGGCCGAACGGCGATATCCGGGTCGGCTGACGGCGTTGCGCCACGAGCGCAACCGCGGAAAGCGCGAGGCGCTTGCGCTCGGCTTCGCGCGTGCGGGCGGGGACATTCTCGTCACCATCGATTCCGACAGCGTGATCGAGCGCGGCGCGCTGCTCGCGCTCGCGGGTCCGTTTCGCGATCCCCGTGTCGGCGCAGTGGCCGGCAAGGTGCTGGTGTACAACCGTGCGCGCGGCGTCATCCCGCGCATGCTGCATGTCCGCTTCATTCTCTCGTTCGACATGCTGCGGGCTGCCGAGTCCGTGTACCGGAACGTGTACTGCTGTCCGGGGGCGCTCACCGCCTATCGGGCGGCGGCCGTTCATGGAGTGCTCGAGCGCTGGAGGAATCAGGTCTTCCTCGGTTCCCGCTGCACGTTCGGTGAGGACCGGGCCATGACCAATGAGCTCCTCGACCAGGGCTACGATGCGCTCTATCAGCGTACCGCCGTCGTGCACACCGTCGTGCCGCACGCCTACGGGAAGCTCTGCAAGATGCTTCTGCGCTGGAACCGCTCGTACGTGCGCGAAGAGCTTCGATTTGCGCGGATCGTGTGGAAGAGACCCTGGCCGACGCGCGTGCTGGCGCTCTTCGATCGATTCATCACGAACGCCGGCTTCCCCGTCGCCTACGCGAGCACCTGCGTGCTGCCGGTGGTCATTGCGCGGCATCCGGTGATCGCCGCCCCGGTCATCGTCGGGGTCGCGGCGATGTCGATCTTTCAGGTTCTTTATTATCTGCGCGCGGAACGCTCGCTCGATTTCGTCTATGGCGTGCTCTACGCCTATTTCTCCTCCGTGGCGCTCTTCTGGATCTTCCCGTACGCGATCGCCACCGTGCGGGCCCGCGGCTGGCTCACACGCTGATTCGGAACCGCGCCGTGCCCGCGGGAGCTCGGGCGCCCGGCGCGCGATTGGACCTGAGCGCGGGCTGCAGTAGAGTCGCGGACGAGGCGCCGCCGGCAGCGCAGCGCCCGCAGCGCACTGAAAGGTCGAACATGCCCAGGAATGCAAGACATCGCGCCACCCAGCCACGAAGCTCGGCCGGGCTCTCGGTGAGCGACTACCAGTTGCTCGCCGAATTCCGGTATCTGCTCGCGCGCTTCCTCGCCTTCAGTGCTCAGGCGGCGCATGCAGACGGCCTCGCGCCGCGCCAGCATCAGGCGCTGCTCGCCATCAAGGGATACCCAGGGGGCGGCGAGGTGACGGTGGGGGATCTTGCCGAGCGGCTGGGAATTCGCCACCACAGCGCGGTCGGTCTCGTCGACCGGCTGGTCGAGCGGGGATACCTGGTGCGGCGAACCGACCTCCGGGACAGGCGCCGCGCGGTCCTCTCTCTGACGGCCTCCGGCGAGGCGGCGCTCGCTGCGCTCTCGGCGGCGCATCGGGAGGAGTTGCGGCGCATCGCCCCGCTCCTCGGCCCGCTGTTGCAGCAGCTCGGCGAGGCGGCGCGGCGTTAGACCCGGGCTCGCTCGGCTTTGGCTCCTCGGAGGAGACTCACCGGCCGATCGCCGCGCCACCCGCTCGAGCCCCGCGGCCGTGCGCTGCGCCTCGCGATACAACATTCTGCGGATCGCCCACGGCCCGATCACGGGTGGAACCCAGAAGTCCGGCACGAGCTCGAGCCGAACGTCGAGGCAGGTGCGCGGATCGGGCGCGCGGCAGGGCTTCACCGTGAACAGACCCCGACCTTCCGTGAAATCACCCGCGCGCGGCAGGAGCCGCGCTCGCAGCACGCCACCGTGCGCCCGCGGCTCGGCGGTCATGAGCTGCTCCTGGCGCAGAGTCTTGCACAGAAACAGCACGCAGGCATGCAGGGTGGTGACGAGTCGCACCCGATCCGGTTGATCGGTGGGCTCGACGCGCACCGAGCGAAGGTCCGGGTTGTAGCGAGGCATGGCCGGGTAATCCTGCAGCGCCGCGAACACCGCCGCCGGCGGCGCATCGAGCGCGATGCGCATATGCATGAAAAAACGCACACCCTCGCGAGTGACGCTCACGTCGGAGAGCTGCGCCGCGTGTGCCGTTGCCATCGAGCCCCAGAGGACCAGCGCAATGCACGATGCCCATGCGGGCGCGAGTCTCGTCATGACACGATGCACCTCGGCCGATGACCCCGGCAGTTACAGGGTCGGTGCGAAGCGGCAAAAGCTCCGCCAGGAGAGGAGTTTGGCCGATTACGCCCGTGGGCGCCAAGACATCGGCGTGCGGCCCTTGATGCCCGCGAGCGGACTGCGAGGGCGGGATCCGACGCGGGCGCTTCGACGCGAGCCGCTTCCGGAAGCGGGCCATTGCCAGATCGGTGCGGCTGGGGGAAAATTGACCGGGTTCTCGCTCCGAAGCCCCGGCGGCCCACCCCGGGGCTTCTTGCATCTTGATGGCTAGGTGGCAGAGTGGTCATGCAGCGGCCTGCAAAGCCGTCTACGCCGGTTCGATTCCGACCCTAGCCTGATTTCCCCTGTCCCGCGACGTACCCAGAAGATCAACGGCGTCGCAAAACGTCCTGAAAGCCCTGCAAATCTAGCCAATCGGCGTCTCGGGCTGTCCATTGACAGCACGGCACGGGGTGGGGTACACGGTAGG
>JAKAZP010000335.1 GCA_021815905.1 Pseudomonadota bacterium
GTGGATCACCTGCGCGGTGGGCTCCGCGGCCCAGGGAACGCGCCGCACCGTCTTCGGGTCGGCCTTGAGCACGATGTCGATCTCCGCCGGACTCATGGCGGGTCCGGTCTCGGGCGGATAATCGCCCGTCACCGTCTGCAGGAAGACGCTCTCGGGCAGGCGCATGCCGCCGTCCTCCGCGAATTTCTCCGCCGGCATGATCTTCCCGCGGGCGATTCCCGCCATGTCGGGGATGATCGCCTCGACCTCGGAGATACCGTGATCGCGAAAGAACTGGCGGATCTCGCTCACCATCGTGCTGCCTTTCACCTCGAGCCTGCCCGATCGCGGCACGCGGCGCCGAATGCGGCGAACAGCGCGCGCGACAGAGGGTTCTCCATGACCTTCCACTCCGGATGCCACTGTACCGCGAGCGCGAAGCGCTCGGATCCTGCGACCCTGAACGCCTCCACCAGGCCGTCGGGGGCGCGCGCCTCGACGAGGAGTCCCTCTCCCAGGCGCGCGATTCCCTGCCAGTGCAGGGAATTGACCGCCACGCGCTCGTTTGCCGACAGCGAGCGCAGCAGGCCGCCGGGCTCGAGGATCACCTCGTGCGCCGGACCGTACTGCACCTCGAGAGGCTGCGTGGTGTCGTCCCGGTGATCGAGGTGGCCCGGCATCTCGTGGACTCGCTGATGGAGGCTTCCGCCGAAGGCGACGTTGACTTCCTGAAAGCCACGGCAGATTCCGAGCACCGGCACGCCGGTCGCGACCGCCCTGCGGATGAGGGGGAGCGTGGTGGCATCGCGCGCCGGGTCGTGCAGCGTGCCGGGCTCGCTCGGCGGCCCTTCGTAATGCAGCGGCTCGACGTTCGAGGGGCTGCCGGTGAACAGAAGCCCGTCGAGCCGCTCGATGAGCTCATCGAAACGCAGCTCCTCGGCGAGGGAGGGGATGAGCAGCGGCAGCGCATCGGCGGCGTCGAGCACCGCGCGGGCGTACTTCTCCCCGACCGCGTGAAACGGATGCAGGCCGATCATGCGCCGATCGGCGGGGATGCCAACGAGGGGACGGGTGGATGCCATGGGATCTTCGAGGCCGCGGTGTTTATGATATTAAACAAGCCCGCGGCGCGCCTCTACACATCAGCGTCTATTAGAGCACACCTCGGCCGGCGCTGGAGCACTCGGCTCACGAGGGGCTGGAGCCTGGAAGCGAAGCGCGCGAGTCCCCGTCCCCGCGCGGTCCGCGGGTGCGGCGATTTGCCGCCGAGCCGGACCTGTCGCTATGCTCCTCGTGCGAGGCGCCCGCCTCCACGGTGTCTATATCCTTAAACAGAGGGTTGCGATGGCCGCAGCGCACGCCGCATCCTACTACGCCGCCACGGCGCGTCCCGCGCCCGAGCGCGCGCCGCTTTCGGGCTCGGCGGAGTGCGACGTCTGCGTGGTCGGGGGCGGCATCGCGGGCTGCTCGACCGCGCTGCACCTCGCCGAGCGGGGCTTTTCGGTGGTGTTGCTCGAGGAGCATCGGATCGGCTGGGGCGCCTCGGGCCGCAGCGGCGCGCAGGCGATTCACGGCGTCGCCTCCGGCCAGGCGAAGCTCGAGCGGCTGATCGGACGCGAGCCGGCGCGGACGGTCTTCGACGTCTCCGTCGAGGGACTCGCGCTCATGCGCGAGCTCATCGCGCGCTACCACATCGATTGCGACTGGACCGACGGGTACATGCTGACGGCCATCAGGCCGCGCCACGAGCGCGAGCTGCTGCTCGAGCTCGACGAGCTGCGCGGGAGGCTCGGATACGCGAGCGTGCGCCACATGTCCGCGCAGGAAGTGCAGGCTACGATCGCGAGCCGGCGCTACATCGGCGCGATGTACGATTCCAACGGCGGCCATCTTCATCCGCTCAACTACACGCTCGGCATCGCCGCGGCCGCCGAGCGCAAGGGCGTGCGGATCTTCGAGGGCACGCGCGCCACGGGTTTCACCTCCGCGCGCGTTCGCTCACCCCGGGGCGAGGTGCGGGCGCGGTTTCTCGTCCTGTGCGGCAACGTGTACCTCGGCACGACCGCCCCGGCGCTCGCCTCGAAGATCATGGCGGTCGGCACCCACATCGTCGCCACCGAGCCGCTCGGCCGCGAGCGCGCGCGCGCGCTCATCGCCAACAATGCCGCGGTGAGCGACATGAACTGGGTTCTGGACTACTTCCGCCGGTCGGCCGATCACCGGCTGCTGTTCGGCGGCCGCGTCAGCTACTCGGGTATGGCATCTTTCGACGCCCCCGGCACGACGCGGGCGCGCATGCTCAAGGTGTTTCCTCAGCTCGCCGACGCCGCGATCGAGTACTCCTGGGGAGGCTACGTCGACATCACGCGCAACCGGGCGCCGCATTTCGGGCGGCTGATGCCGAACGTCTACTTTCTTCAGGGGTTCTCCGGGCATGGCATCGCATTGACCGGGATCGCGGGCAAGCTGGTCGCGGAGGCGATCGCAGGCCACGCCGGGCGCTTCGATGTCTTCGCGCGCATTGCGCACCGCGGTTTTCCGGGTGGCGCGCTGCTGCGCCGTCCGGCGCTGGTGCTCGGAATGCTCTACTACCGCCTGCGGGACCTGCTATGACGGCGGGCGCGATCCCCCGCTACAGCAGCTCCGCGATCTGCACCGCATTCAGCGCCGCGCCCTTCAGCAGCTGATCCCCCGCCGCGAACAGCGCGATCGAGCGCCCGCCCGGGTCGCTCACGTCCGCGCGCACGCGCCCGACCAGGATGTCGTCCTGTCCGGAAGCCTCGATCGGCATCGGAAAATGATTGCGCTCGGGATCGTCCACCAGCCGCACGCCGGGGGCCGTGCGCAGCATCTCGCGCACCTCACCCGGTGAGATCGGCCGCTCGCACTCGAAGTAGACCGCGATCGAGTGCGCACGCAGCACCGGCACGCGCACGCAGGTGGCGGCGATGCGGATCGAGTCGTCGCCGAATATCCGGCGAGTCTCCCGCATGACCTTGGTCTCCTCCTCGTTGTAGCCCGTGTCCCGGTCGACGCTCGAGTTGTGGCTGAAGAGGTTGAAGGCGTAGGGATGCGGCAGCACGCGCGGCTCGTACGGCCGTCCCGCGAGATGGGCGCGCGTCGACTCGCGCAGCTCCTCCATCGCGGCCGCGCCGCCGCCGGAGGCGGCCTGATAGGTCGCGACGATCAACCGACGGATGGGATTCGCCCGATGGATCGGCCAGAGCGGAGTGATCGCGATGATGGTCGAGCAGTTGGGATTGGCGATGATGCCCCGGTGCGTGCGGACCGCCTGGGGATTGACCTCGGGCACGACCAGCGGCACCTGCGGATCCATGCGGAAGGCCGAGGAGTTGTCGACGACCACCGTCCCCGCCGCGGCGGCAAGCGGCGCGAAGCGCCGGGAGGTGCCGCCCCCCGCGGAAAACAGCGCGACGTCGACCCCGCGCAGGCTCTCCTCCGTCAGCTCGCGCACGGGCAATGCACGGCCCATGTACTCGAGCGACTTGCCCGCCGAGCGGGCCGAGGCAAACAGCTCGAGCTTCGAAAGCGGGAAGCGCCGCGTCTCGAGGCAGCGGATGAGCTCGACCCCGACGGCGCCGGTCGCGCCGACGATGGCCACCACCGGCTTGCCGCCGGCCCCACGCTCAGATTGCATGTGTACACTCCGAAAACGACGAGGCCCCGACGGCGTTGCCGGCGGGGCCTCTCAATCTCTCAGGACT
>JAKAZP010000336.1 GCA_021815905.1 Pseudomonadota bacterium
GAGCGACAGCGCGACCAGCCCCTCGAGAGCCACTACCGTCCAGGCGGCCGGCGCCGCGAGCGGCTCGGGCAACACTCCATAGTTGGCGACCACGCCCGCGAGCTCGTGGCGGTGCCGCAGCTTACCGGCGGCAGCCGTGAGGAACACCAGCGTACCGAGCAGCCGGCAGGCGAGGGGGACGGAAGGATCCAGCGTCATGCTCGGGCGATCCGGAACGTCGGGAGGTGGGGCATGCTCATGAAAACCGAGGCGGACGGTGTTGGCGAGTCACCGCGATGTCGGCATGTACCATACCGCGCCCATGAGCGCGAAGTCCATCGTCCCGATCCCGAGGGCTCAGCGTGCCGTCGGCATGGAGAACTCGACGCCGCCCGAGGCGCTCGCGGGCCAGCGCTGCATGACGGATTTCTGCCGGGTGTAGAAGCGCACGCCCTCTTCGCCGTAGGCGTGCATGTCGCCGAAGAGGCTTCTCTTCCAGCCGCCGAACCCGTGCCAGGCCATCGGCACCGGAATGGGAACGTTGATCCCGACCATGCCCACCTCGATGCGCCGCGCGAACTCGCGCGCCGCGCCGCCATCGCGCGTATAGCAGGACACGCCATTGGCGTACGGGTGCGCGTTGACCAGCCGCACCGCTTCGGCGAAGTCCTGCACGCGCACGCAGCCGAGCACCGGCCCGAAGATCTCCTCGCGGTAGATCTTCATGTGCGGCAGGACGTGATCGAAGAGCGTGCCGCCGACGAAGAAACCCGATCCGCGGCCGGGAACTTCGATTCCCCGACCGTCGACCAGCAGCCTCGCCCCCTCTTGCACGCCGGCCTCGATGTAGCCGTGGATGCGCTCGAGGGCCTCCCGCGTGACGACGGGTCCCATCTCGACCCCCGGGGCGGTCCCGTCGCCCACTTTGAGCCTCGCGACCCGCTCGGCGAGCCGCGGCACGATGCGCTCGGCGCTGTCGCCGACCAGTACGGCGACGCTCACCGCCATGCAGCGCTCGCCCGCGGAGCCGTATGCGGCGCCGATCAGTGCATCGACCGCCTGATCGAGGTCGGCGTCGGGCAGCACGACCAGGTGATTCTTCGCGCCTCCGAGCGCCTGGACTCGCTTGCCGAGCTCGGCGCCGCGCGCGTAGAGCCGTGCGGCGATCGGGGTCGAGCCCACGAAGCTCACCGCCCTGACGTCGGGGTGCTCGAGCAGGGCCTCGACGGCCACCTTGTCGCCCTGGACGACGTTGAATACTCCGTCCGGCAGTCCCGCCTCCTTGAGGAGGGCGGCCAGGAGGAGCGAGGCGGAGGGGTCGCGCTCGCTCGGCTTGAGCACGAAGGTGTTACCCGCGGCAATCGCAATCGGGAACATCCAACAGGGAACCATGCACGGGAAGTTGAACGGCGTGATGCCGGCCACGACTCCGAGCGGCTGCCGCAGGGTCCAGTTGTCGATGCCGGTCGAGACCTGGTCGGTGAAGCCGCCCTTCAGGAGCTGCGGGATGCCACAGGCGAATTCCACCACATCGATGCCGCGCATCACCTCTCCCTGCGCGTCGCTCGCCACCTTGCCATGCTCGGAGGTGATGAGCGCGGCGAGCTCGTCGCGGTGCCCGTTGAGCAGCGACAGGAAACGGTTGAGCACGCGCGCGCGGCGGATCGGCGGAATCTCGGCCCAGGCGGGGAAGGCCCCGGCGGCGCTCGCGACCGCCTGGCGAACCTCCTCGGCGCTCGCCATGGCGACGCGACGGGCCACCTGGCCGGTGGCGGGGTTGAACACCTCCTGAAGCCGGGCCTCGTTCCGAGCGAGCGCCTTGCCGCCGATCCAGTGACCGACGATCCCATGCGGGGCTGTCTCCGATGGCGGAAGCGAAGCAATGGCCATGCGCGATCTCCAGGCGAAGGGGGCGGGTGAGGGCCGTTCGCCGCAGTTTAGGTCCCCGCCGCCTCGTTGAGAACCGGCCAGGCTGGTCCGGCGATGCCGCGCGGCCAGGGCAGGGCCCGTGAAACTGCGTATGTCGGCCCGGCGCAATCGAGCGCTATCATGCTCCGGGGCCTCTCGATGGCTCGCGGAGGTCCGTTTGCCGGGCGCCGATCCACGAAATCTGGAGATGCGGTTCGAGCGGGTGCTCTTCGGGGCACGGTGGCTGCTTGCGCCGCTTTATGCGGGGATGGTGCTCGCGCTGGTCGCGATCCTCGTCACCTTCGCCCGCGAGCTCGTCGCGGAGCTCGGCCAGCTCGACACGATCACGGCCGAAGAGGCGATCCTCTTCGCCCTGTCACTGATCGATCTGTCCCTCGCCGGGAACCTCATTCTCGTCGTGATTTTCGCCGGCTACGAGAGCTTCGTCTCACAGCTGCACATCTCGGGGCACGTGGACCGGCCCGTGTGGCTCGGGACCATCGATTTCGCGGACCTCAAGCTGAAAGTCATCGCGTCCATCGTCGCGATCAGCGCCATCACGCTGCTGCGGGACTTTCTCCTCCTCGGCAACCCCTCTGCGGCCGTCCACCCGCGACGGCTGCTCTGGATGGTCATCATCCAGTTGACCTTCGTGGTCTCGGGAGTTCTGCTCGCGCTGATGGACTGGATCGCGGGCTACCACCGGCATCGCGGGCCCGCTCCCTGAGCGATCGACCTCCAACACCGAAGGAGAATGTTGTCATGCGCTTCAAAGCCGTTTCCCGATCGGTCACTGTCGCCGCCACGATCCTGCTCGGCCTCGTTCCTGCTCTGGCGAGCGCGCAGGGGGGCGTCGAGGCGGTGTGGGCGCCCCGCCACGTCAAGTTCGTCTATCAGGGCTTCACCACGCATTACTCCTGCGACGGCCTGCGTGGGGAAATCCGGCGGATGCTCTCGAGGCTCGGCGCGCGCGATCTCGAGGTCCGGCCGTACGGGTGCACCCGCATGGTCGGAGTCGAGCACTTCCCCGGGGTGGCCGTGACCATGCAGGTGCTCGTCCCGGCCTCGTCACCGAAGGGAAGGAAGTCCGGTCCGACGATCCGAGCCCATTGGGAGAACGTGGTGCTGATGCCGCGCAGCGGCGGCCTGGAGGAGCAGGGCAAGTGCGAGCTCATCGAGCAGTTCAAGGAAACGTTCCTGCCGCTCTTCTCCACGCGCCACATCGACTACGAGTCGAGCTGCGTCCCGCATCAGATCACCCTCGGCACGCATCTGAGCGCAGAGGTTCTGATGCCGGACGCGAAGCCGTCGCGAGGCCGCTGAATCGCAGCGCGGCCCGGGCGGCGTGCGGCTCAGTCCCGCACGTCCGCCTCTTCGCTCGCCCGCAGCCTGGCCAGGATCTTGCGTCTGAGCGGCGGGAAATCGAGGGCGACGAACACGGCCCCGAGCGGAATCATCCAGAAGCCGAGAATGGGCAGAAACCCGAACAGGCCCGCGACGACGAGCAGGATCCCAAGCAGGCTTCTGACACCGGTCGGGAGCTTCATGCCCCAGTTCACGGCCCGCCGCATCGTGGCGGCAAGCGGCTTTCGCAGGGAATGTCTCCCGGGCGGGCTCGGCATGGCGCCGCTTGCGCTCAATGGCGCGGCTTGCGCCGCTCGAGTCGCCGCTGCGCGCGGTAGGCTTTCCAGGACTGGTCGGTGATGTAGTCCTGGATTTCGGCGGCCTGCCGGGCGGTGAGGCGGGTGTGCACGAACGGAAATCCGGCTCCGCAACCGAAGCAGGGCATTCCC
>JAKAZP010000337.1 GCA_021815905.1 Pseudomonadota bacterium
AGCGGGTCGCGCGATGCGCGGGATTTGCCGGTCGTGATGATGATGACGCTCGCGATCACGCACACGGTGCCGATGAGGGTGCGCCCGTCGAGTCCCTCCCCGCCGAGGTAGTATCCGATCAGCACCGCGACCAGGGGATTCACGTAGGCGTACGTGCCGACCTTGGTCGGCGCGACGTGTTGGATCAGCCAGGTGTAGGCGGTGAAGCCGATGATGGAGCCCGCGACCGTGAGATAGACGAGGCTCGCCCAGCCGCCGCTCGTGATCGAGCGCAGGTCGAGCTCGCGCAGCTCCCCGAGCGCCGCCGCGAGCACCCCGAGCAGCGCGCCGCCGAGCAGCATCTGCGCGCCGGAGCTCATCAGCTTCGATGAGGGCAGCGGCAGGAGCCGCGCGAGCGAGGCGGCGACCGACCAGCTGAGGGCGGCGACGGTGAGCCCGATCGCCCCCAGGGTATAGATCGGCGCGCCACCGACTTTGATCCACGGATCGACGAGCACCAGCACGCCTCCGAGACCCACCGCGAGAGAGGCCGCGAGTCGGTACGTCAGGCGCTGAGTGCCGAGCAGGGCGATTTCCGAGAGCGCCATGAACGCCGGGATGGTCGCGAGAATCACCGCCGACATCCCCGACGGCACCCGCTGCTCGGCCCAGAACAGCAGGCCGTAGTCGATGACGAAGATGAGCACCGCCATGACGCTCACCGCGCCCCACTGGGCAAGGCCCGGCAGCCGCTCGCCCCGCGCGAGCGCCCAGGCGCACAGCACGAGGCCGGCGGCGAGGAACCGCACTCCGGCCATGAGCAGCGGCGGCATCTCGTGCACGCCCACCCGGATGGCGTAGAAGGTCGATCCCCAGACGAGATAGATGATCCCGAAGCAGATCCAGGTCTTCCAGCGATCTTGCAGGACACGCTCTCCGAATTCGGATGGGGTGGCGGGAACGGCGGATCATACCGGTCGCCGAGCAGCGTCCGCCTCCCCCGGGCGGCGGATTCCCTCGGCGCGAGGCGGCCGCACCCCGGACCCCGCCCCGCTGCGTATAAGGAGCATATGGAAGCCGATCCCCTGCCGGCGCCCCGGGCGGCGGCCCTCACGAGCGAGGCGGGCGCCGAGCAGCGCCTCCTCGCGCGCGCCCAGCGCGGCGAGCGGGCCGCGTTCCGCGAGCTCCTGCGCCTGCATCAGGATCGGGTGTATACGCTCGCCCTGCGGCTCGTGCGGGTGAGGGAGGATGCGGAGGAGCTCGCCCAGGATGTGTTCGTGTCACTGCATCGCCACCTGGCGAGCATCGTCTCCCCGGAGCACCTGCGCTTCTGGCTGCGCCGCACGGTCTGTCATCGCGCCATCGACCGGCTGCGCCGCCTGCGCTCCCGCGCCGCGCTGCCGCTCGAGAGCGCCGCCGAGATCGAAGAATCTGCCCCGTCCGTCGATCCGATGCTCGAGAAGCGGCTGCGCGAGCTCGTTGCCCGGCTGCCGCCGGGGCCGCGCGCCACGCTCTTGCTTCGCTACCAGGAGGATCTCGATCCGCCCGAGATCGCCCGCACCCTCGGCGTGCCGCTCAACACGGTCAAGAGCCATCTCCGACGCTCGCTCGCGCTGCTGCGCGGACGCTGCGGCGATCTGGGAGAGGGCGAGGCACGAGGAGAGCTCGCATGAGAGATGACCTCGAAGAGAGTCTGCGCCGGGCGCTGCGCGCGCGGTCGCCGGGGCGGAAGTTCACCGAGCGGGTGATGGGCGAGGTCGAGCGCGAGTCCGCCGATTCCCCGGCGCGGCAGGCCGGCGCGCTCGAGCCGACGAGCGCGCGAGGCCGCGCAAAGCTCGCAGTATCGCGCAGGATGCGTCCGGCGCTCGGGCGCTGGCTGCCGGCGGCGCTCGCGGCGGGTCTGCTCGCGGCATTCGGCGTGCGCCATCTCAGGCAGGAATCCCTCGAGCGCGAGCGAGCCGCGGCGGCGCATGCGCAGCTGCTGCTCGCGCTCGGCATCGCGAGCGAGAAGCTCGACGCGGTGCGCACGGCGGTGCTCCACGAGGAGCGTGCCGGCCACTGAGCGACGCGCACGGCCGCCATTCATTCATCAGGCATTCGGAGAGACTCATGCGACTTCGGACTTTGCTTCTGCTCGCACTCGTACTGGTGCTGCCGCGCCTGGCCGCCGCCGACCCCGCGCGCCCGGTGACCGCCGCCCCCGGCAACACGGCCGCCGCCCCCGCGCGCCCGGTGACCGCCGCTGCCGGCAACACGGCCGCCGCTCCCGGCCCGGTCGGTCCGGCAGCCTCCGACCCCGGCCGCCTGCTGCTGCCCGATTTCACCGGACTCGCCAGGCGGGCCACGCAATCGGTGGATGTCACGCTCGATCCGGCGATGCTGCGCACCGCGAGCGACTTTCTCGGCGGTCGGGACCAGGCCAAGGTCCGCAGCCTCGTGAGCGGGCTGCGCGGCATTTACGTGCACAGCTACCAGTTCGCTCACGACGACGCCTACTCGAAGGCCGACGTCAGGATGATCGAGGCGCAGCTCACGGCGCCGCGCTGGCGGCCGCTGGTGTCGGTGCACGACGACAAGCGCGGCAGTGGGACCGGGGATGTCGAGGTGTACGTCTGCCGCGAGCACGGGATCACCGAAGGCATGGCGATCGTCGCCGCTCAGCCCCGGCAGCTCACGGTCGTCAACATCGTGGGCGAGATCGACCTCTCGAAGCTCGCGCAGCTTCAGGGTCAGTTCGGCGTCCCGAGAGTAGGGCTGGGGAAGTAATCGGCCGGGGAGGTCCGATCGACGCCCTCCGGGAGGCCGAGCGCGCGGAAAGCCATGGTGCCGAGCACCGCGACCCCGAGGTTGACGATGAGCGTCGCGAGCGCGATGTAGGTCGGCACGACCGTGCCGAAGAGGTGCAGCGGGTAGATCGAGCCGTTGAACCCGAGCCGGGCCTCCATCCACGTGCCCAGCACCATGCCCACCAGCCAGCCGAGCGCGAGCGCCCGGCGGTGCAGCCAGCGCGTGTAGAGCCCGACGACGAGCACCGGCAGCGTCTGAATGATCCAGATGCCCCCGAGCAGCTGCAGATTGATGGCGAACTGCGTCGGCAGGCCGATCGCGAACACGAGCGCGCCGAGCTTCACGAGCAGTGAGGCGAGCTTCGCCTGGCGCGCCTCCTCGGCGTCGGTGCATCCGGGCTTCAGGTACTCGCGGTAGATGCTGCGCGTCCAGAGGTTCGCCGCCGCGATCGACATGATGGCCGCGGGCACCAGGGCGCCGATCGCGATCGCCGCGAACGCGACCCCCACGAACCAGCCCGGGAAGCTCTGCAGGATGAGCGCCGGGACCGCGAAGTTGTTGGAGTAGAGCCTGAAGTAGTGAGCGTAGCGCGGCATGTGCTCGACGCCCGCCGCGAGCGCCATGAATCCGAGCAGCGCGATGAGCCCGAGAGCGAGCGAGTACGCCGGAAGGAACGCCATGTTGCGCGCAATCACCTTCGGGCTCTTTGCCGCGAGCACGCCGGTGAGCGCATGCGGGTAGAGAAAGATCGCGAGCGCGGAGCCGAGCGCGAGCGTCGCGAAGGCGCCGTAGCTGCCCCAGTTGCCGGGATGAGGGGCGGCGAGCAGGAGCTTCCCGGCCGGGACCGCCGCGAAGATCCGGCCGTAGCCGCCGAGCTTGGCCGGAATGACGATCACCGCCGCCGCCACC
>JAKAZP010000338.1 GCA_021815905.1 Pseudomonadota bacterium
AAATGGCGCGCCACCTGCTCCGGGGTGCCCACCGCGAGCGCGAGATTGCCGCTGATCTTGAAATTGCTCTTCCTGAGGGTTTCCCGGGTCACCTCGGCCTGCGGGCCGGGCCGCACGCCTTCGATGCTTGGACGAAGCATGTAGAAGTTGACGAAATAGTGAATGCCCTCGAGGCTCGCCTCCCACGCCTGCTCCTCGGTATCGGCGATGCAGGTGAAGGTCATCGGTGCGATGTGGTGCTCGGCCGGGTCGCGCCCCGCGGCACGGAGCGCCGCGTCATAGGCATCCGAGACCTCACGGGAGCCCCCCGCCATCAGGTGAAAGCCGCGCGCGGCGGCCTTCTCCAGGTTCTTCGGGCCCGCGCCGCCCCACCAGATCGGCAGATTCCGCTGCGAAGGCTTCGTGGTCATGGTGATCTCGGGGAAGTCGAAGAACTTTCCCTTGTGGCTGAACGTGCCCTCCGTGGTGAAGCACTTGCGGATCAGGTCGATCGCTTCCCAGCTGCGGGCATTGCGCTCCTTCGGATCGATGCGGAAGGTGCGGAACTCCTCGAACTGCGAGCCGACGCCGACCCCGAGATCGAACCGGCCCCGGGACATGAGGTCGATCACCGCCACGTCCTCCGCGACCCGCAGCGGATTGTGGAACGGCAGGCAGAGCACCTGCGGTCCGACACGCAGCCGCTCGGTCCTTGCGGCGACGAACGCGCACACCGACAGCGGCGACGGCGTCCATTGACACGGGGTCATGCGATGCTCGCCGTACCAGGAGAAATCGAAGCCCAGTTCCTCGGCGAGCATCGCGTCCCCGATGTAGTCGCGATACACGTCCTCGAGCCGATAAGGCCGGTCGGGGTGATTGCGAACGGCGTTGGCGATGCCGAATTTCATGCTGACTCCGAGGTGTGCGCTCGAGAGCGGTGGCGATCCCGCCGCGCGAGAGAACTAGAACGGAAATTCGAAACGGAAATAGTAGGCCAGGACCCGCGGAAAGGGAAGGGCGCCCCGGGGCTCACCGCTTTGCCGCCGCGCCGCGCGCCGCGATGTCCGCAGGCTCCGGGCCGCCGCGGGTCGCGCGCGAGAACAGCACGAGCGATCCGGCCGCGAGCACGGCCGCGGCGAGATAGGCCGCGCCCGGGAACACCCATCCGGCGACGCCGACGGTGAATGCCTGGTAGAGATGCGTCATCACCGGAGGCGTGACGATCATCGAAAGGCCGGTGAGGCTGGCGATCGCGCCCTGCAGCTCGCCCTGCTGTTCCGCGGGTATCCGCAGCGACATCATGCCGGTCATGGACGGGCCGGTCATGTAGCCGAGGGCGCTCGGAACGATGAAGCAGAGCGCCACGGCTCCCGAGCCGGCGAATGCGAAACCCGCGAATCCCGCGATGCACATGCACTGGCTGAACCGCACGCACCCGCGCGAGCCGAACCGCCGTGTGAGCCGCGCGACCAGGACGCCCTGGCCGAGGATGCTCATGGTCCCGTACGCGCCCAGGCTGTAGCCGACGCCGAGCGGGGTCCACCGGAACTGCTGCATGGCGAAGTACGGCCAGGTCGCGGGCAGCGTCTGCAGCGCGAAGCGCATGAGCAGACTCGCGCCGAGGATCCGGAGGACGACGGGGAAGCCGCGCAGCTGCCCGAATGCGCCGAGAACGTGGGCGCGTGCGAGGGAGAACGGGCGGCGCTTCCCGGGGGGCAGGGACTCGGGCAGGATGAACGTGCCGTAGGCCACGTTGAGCAACGACAGGCCGGCAGCGGCGAAGAACGGCAGGCGCAGGCCGAGGCGGGCCAGAAGGCCGCCGATGACCGGACCGACGATGATGCCCACGCCCATCGATGCGCCGATCAGACCGAAGCGGTGCGCGCGGTCGGGGCCCGGCGTCACATCCGCGAGATACGCTCCCGCGGTCGCGATGGTCGCGCCGAAGAGCCCGGCGAAGGCCTGGGAAATGAAGAGCCAGGCGATCGACGTGGCGAATCCCATGACGAGATAGTTCACGCCGAACGCGGCCAGCGACAGCAAGAGCACGGGCCGGCGCCCGAACCGATCGCTCAGGTTGCCGAGCGCGGGAGCGGCCAGGAATTGCACGGCGGCAAACAGCGCCGAGATCTCCCCGCCGTAGAGCGAGGCTCGCGCGAGGCTCGCGCCGGCGAGGCTCGCGATCAGCTTCGGCAGCACGGGAATCAGCAGCCCCGCGCCCATGGTGTCGAGCACGACGGCGAGCAGGATGAAGTAGACGCCGCCCGGTCTTGATCCGGCTTCCCGGGTGAGCGATCGAGGAATCGGCGGCATGCGTCGCCATTCTAAATTAGAGCAGAAGTTCTATTTATAAGGAGGATGGCGGTGCGCGTCAATCATCCGCGCCGCCGCGCCGGATCCCGAGTCTTCCGCCGGGCTCGCGGTCCACCTGAAACGAAATGGCGACATTGAAGAGGGGCGGGCCGCTGCTTATGATGCGATCCGTCGCCGAGGCGGGAGTGACAATGAGGGTTCAACCATCCGGCTGCGGCGCGGTGATCGCGGTCAAGGGCCGCAACCAGGGCAAATCCCACCTTGCCGGATGCCTCTCGAGCGCCGAACGGGTGGCGCTCGTTCGTGCGATGCTCGATCGTGTGCTGGAGGCCGCCCGCGCGGCGCGCACCATCGAATTCACGATGGTCGTGAGTCCCGAGCGCGACACGGTGCCGGAATCGGTGACGGTGACGTTCGATGACGGAACCGGATTGAACGAGGCCTTCGAGCGCGCGCGCGAGGGGATGCGCAGCAAGGGCCTGCGCATGATCGTCACGTTGCCCGCCGACCTCCCGCGCCTCCGTGCCGAAGACCTCGAGGCGCTGGTGCTCGCCGCCGGCGGCGGCGTGGCCATCGCGCCCGACCGCCATGGAACGGGGACCAATGCGATGGTGAGTCCCATCGATCTGCCGCTGCGCTTTCGTTTCGGGCCGGACAGCTGCCGCCTGCACCTCGAGGAGGCGCGGCGGCTCGGCGTGGAGCCCGTCGTCGTCAGCCGGCCGGGTCTGAGCTTCGATGTCGATTCGCCCGGGGATCTCGCGCGCCTGGAAGATCACGAATGCCCGCTGAGTCCCGCCGTTTGAGCCGCGCGAGCCACGGGACCTCGGGACTGCGGCGCGGTTGTTCGCCGCGCGCAATCGACCGACTGTGCGCGAGGGGCGTGCCGCGATGAGCGGACGGGTCGTGATGCTCTCGGGCGGAGTGGGAGGAGCCAAGCTGGTGCAGGGGATGAGCCAGATCGTCCCGGGCGAGACACTGACGGTGATCGTCAACACGGGCGATGATTTCGAGCATCTCGGTCTGTGGATCAGCCCGGACATCGACTCGGTCCTCTACGCACTGGCGGGCCTCGAGGATCCCGAGCGCGGCTGGGGCCGGCGTCAAGAGACCTGGACGTTCATGGCGGCGCTCGAGTCCTTGGGTGGTGCGAGCTGGTTTCGCCTCGGCGACGGCGATCTCGCCCTGCATGTCGAGCGCACGCGCCGGCGGGCCGCCGGCGAGCGCCTCGGGGCCATCACGCGGCAGCTTGCTGCGGCGCTCGGCATCCGTGCCGAGGTCGTGCCCATGAGCGATGACCCGGCGCCAACCATGGTCGAGACGGACGAGGGTGTCCTCGGCTTCCAGGATTACTTCGTGAACCGGCGCTGTGAGCCGCG
>JAKAZP010000339.1 GCA_021815905.1 Pseudomonadota bacterium
CGCGCTGGATCTGAGAGCCAGGCGCGTCTATCCGCCAAGACGACCCGAACCGGCGTCGGTCGATCTCGGACATCGACATGACCGGACTGCGTCGTGGTCTACTGGTGGATCGACTTTGACGTCTACTGAAAGTCGACCGGCCAAGCGTAAGCGCTTCCTCGACTCGCGGGGTTCCGTCGCATTTGCACCTTCAGCACCGACTATCACCAGTAATCCTCGGGCAAGGAGCCCGATAGCTGACGCTCGCAACAGGCAGCAACGGGATACCGGCCCGTCGACTTCGCGCGGTGCTCCGGGGGCTGGCGCACTGTGAGGATCGGGACTCGGGCAGGGTCGCAAGGGACGACAGGCGCAAGGAAAGAAGCGGTCGGTGCCGTGGTAGCGCGGAAGAACCGTGTGTCGGGCGAGCTGCGGTCGGTGCATTCCAGTACCGCCCCGGCGGGTGAGTACCGGATACCGTCTGCCGCTGCCGTCCGGCAGCCAGCGAATGCCAGCGGGACTCAGCGGACATCGTGCGGCTGTAAAATTCAGGGTGTTGCTTCGTCGTCGGAGGCCAGCGAAAGTCAGCCAAGGGGGTGTGGTGCCCGAGGTCGGAGTCGAACCGACACGCTTTTAAGGGCGGCGGATTTTGAGTCCGCTGCGTCTACCAATTCCGCCACTCGGGCCCCGCGTCGCAGTATAAATGGCGCGACTGCGGAGGGGTAAGTGACGGTCGAATCCATTCGCAGCCTCATCCCACCCCGTGCGTGCGGGGCACTCGGATCGACGCTGAGCATGCGGCGCGACCAAAGGAGATGGGCCGCGCGGCGCGGCCCCGAGCGCGCCGGGCTCAGCGTGTAACATACGGGTGTGCGCCGCACCGATTTCGACTATGAGCTTCCGCCGGAGCTGATCGCCCAGGAGCCGCTCCCCGAGCGCTCCGCGAGTCGCCTGCTGACGCTCGAGCGCGCGAGCGGAGCCATGGCCGACCGCCGGTTCCGTGAGCTGCCGAGCCTGCTTTCCCGGGGCGATCTCCTGGTCCTGAACGACACCCGGGTGGTGGCGGCGCGGCTCTTCGGGGTGAAGCCCTCCGGAGGCCGTGTCGAGATCCTGCTCGAGCGGGCGGTCGGGGAGCGCGAGGCGCTCGTGCAGCTTCGAGCCAGCAAACCGCTGCGCCCCGGACTCGAGGTTGCAACTCCGGGAGGCACGGTCGAGCTGCTCGCGCCCGAGGAGGGGCTCTGGAGGGTGCGCCTGCCGGAGCCGGCTCTGGATTTCTTCGACCGCTTCGGGCACGTACCGCTGCCGCCTTACATTCGCCGGGTCCCGGGAGAGCTCGATCGGGAGCGCTACCAGAGCCTGTTCGCGCGCGAGCGCGGAGCCGTCGCCGCGCCGACCGCGAGTCTGCACTTCGACGAGGCGCTGCTTGCGCAGCTCGAGGCCCGCGGGATCGGTCTGGCGTTCGTGACCCTGCACGTCGGTGCGGGTACTTTCCAGCCGGTGCGGGCCGATGATCTCGAATCACACCGGATGCATGCCGAGCGGGCCGCGGTCGACGCCGCAACCTGCGAGGCGATCGCCCGGACCCGCAGTGCGGGGGGTCGGGTGGTCGCCGTCGGTACGACGGTGGTGCGGACCCTCGAGTCGGCGGCGCTCGCCGCGCCCGGGGACGGATCGACCCTGGCGCCCTGGTCCGGCGACACGACGCTCTTCATCAAGCCGGGATTCCGGTTCCGGGCGATCGACGCCCTGGTGACCAATTTTCACCTGCCGGAGTCGACGCTGCTCATGCTGGTGTGCGCCTTCGCGGGCCGGGAGCCGGTGCTGCGCGCCTATCGGCACGCGGTCGAGGCGCGCTACCGGTTCTTCAGCTATGGCGACGCCATGCTGCTCACGGGAGCCGCAATGCCCGATGCCGCAGGCACCTTCGCGAACCGGTGAGCCCTTGAGAACCTCATTCGAGCTGACGGCGACCGATGGCGCGGCGCGCGCCGGCACGCTCGTCACCGCGCACGGCGCGATCGAGACGCCCGCCTTCATGCCGGTCGGAACCTACGGCACGGTGAAGGCGATGACTCCCGAGGAACTGCGCGAGCTCGGTGCGCAGATCATCCTCGGCAACACGTTTCATCTCATGCTGCGGCCCGGCGTCGAGATCATCGCCGCTCACGGAGGGTTGCACGGTTTCATGCACTGGAACGGCCCGATCCTCACCGATTCCGGCGGTTTCCAGGTGTTCAGCCTGAAGAGCCTGCGACGGATCAGCGAGGAGGGCGTGCGGTTTCGCTCACCGATCGACGGCAGCGAGGTGCGCCTCACGCCGGAGGACTCGATGCAAGTGCAGCTCGGGCTGCGCTCCGACATCGCCATGGCGCTCGATGAATGCACGCCGCATCCGGCCACGGAGGCCGAGGCCCGGGAGTCGATGGAGCGCTCGATGCGCTGGGCCGCGCGCAGCCACGCGCGCTATCACCGGGACGAGCCTCCCGGGGGACTGTTCGGCATCGTCCAGGGCGGGATGCACCCGCGGCTGCGCCTGGCCTCCCTCGAGGCTCTGCTGCGGCTCGACTGGCCCGGGCTCGCCCTCGGAGGGCTCGCCGTCGGGGAGCCGGAGGAGGAGCGTCTGGGCATTCTCGAGACGGTCGTGCCCCATATGCCCGCGCATCGGCCCCGCTACCTGATGGGGGTTGGCCGTCCGGAGGACATCGTCGCGGCGGTGCTGCGCGGCATCGACATGTTCGATTGCGTGATGCCGACGCGGCATGCGCGCAACGGGCATCTGTTCACCTCGACGGGGGTCATCAACATCCGCAACCGCATTCATCAGACGGACCTCGGCCCGGTCGACCCCGAATGCGACTGCTATACCTGCCGCAACTACACCCGGGCCTACCTGCGCCACCTCGATCGCTGCAACGAGATCCTCGGCTGCCGGCTGAACACCATTCACAATCTGGCCTTCTACCTGCGCCTGATGCGCGCGCTCCGGCAGGCCATCCTCGCCGGCCGGGTGGGGGCCTTCGCGGCGGCTTTCCAGGCGCGCCGGGCCGCGCCGGACGCTGTGGCATAATGCCGCCCCTTCGCTCCCCGGGGGTGAGCAGCGCCGAAGCGGCGACCGAGCCGCGTACCCGGACGCCGGATGCGGCGCCCGGTACGCGGCCTTGGCCCTCGACGGCTCGTGGCGCGGTACCCGGAGCGGTGAACTAAGGTGACTCATTCATGAATTCATTGATCACGCCGGCCTTCGCCCAGGGCGTATCGGCCTCGACCGGCAGCCAGGTCGCTCCGCTTCTGGTGATGGTGGTCTTCATCGTCATCTTCTATTTCCTGCTGATCCGGCCGCAGCAGAAGAAGGCGAAGGAGCATCAGTCGCTCGTCTCGAAGCTCTCGGCGGGTGACGAGGTGGTGACCAACGGGGGTCTCCTCGGCCGCGTCACCGATGTCGGGGAGCATTTCGTGACGCTCGAGATCGCCGACGGCGTGCGCGTCAAGGTGCAGAAATTCCAGATCAGCGCCCTGATGCCGAAGGGCACCCTGAAGAGCGCCTGATCCATGCTCGAATACGCCCGCTGGAAATACGTCCTGGTGGTGGCCGTGCTGCTGGTCGCGCTGCTGTTCGCTTTGCCGAACATCTTCGGCGAGGATGCGGCGCTGCAGGTCGCCCGCAAGGATCACACGCCCGTC
>JAKAZP010000340.1 GCA_021815905.1 Pseudomonadota bacterium
GCGGCATGCTCGGGAGGTAATCGCGCAGGTCGTTGTCCGCGAGATCCTGGCGCAGCCGCAATCGGGGATTCGACGGCAGCGTCGGCACGACGGCCCCGAGGTTCGGCTCGGAGCCATCGGTCGGCGCACCGCTGTCGGGATGCGCGTCGGCATCGGCCACGTACGCCGCGCGGAATGCCGTGCTCACCAGGTACCGCGAGGGATCGAATCCCGCCCGGTAGAGCGGCGCGCCTTCCGGCAGCGCCGCCAGCGCGGGATGCCTCGCGGCCGGGAAGCCCGGGGACCCCGGGCTCGCGGAGACCGACTGAAACACCGCGCTTTCCGGAATCTTTCCGGCGGCGACCAGCCGGCCGAAGCCGCCGTAATCGATGTCTCCGGGAAACAGCGTCGCCGCGCCGCGAAACCGCGCGCTCAGAATCCGCTTCGGGTCGATCGAGCCTCGCGCGAGATGCGCGTAGGAGTTCACGACCAGCGGCAGATAGGCCGTGCCCCCCACGTCCGGATGGCCGAGGAAGATCTCATCGGCCGTCGCGAGCAAGGCGTACGGTCCTGACATCGGCGCGCCCGCCGTCGCCGGGCGGCCTTGCGCGTCGAGCGCCCGAAGCGTCGCCATCGCGACGTAGCCGCCTTGCGAGTAGCCGGTGACGAACAGCCTGCCGCCATCGCTCGTGGTCCCTCCGATCCGCTCCAACAGCTGGCGCGCCGCGGTGAGACTGTCGATCGCGTCCCGCGACTGCTGGGCGCCGTTCAGGTAAGGGTGGTAGGACAGAGTGGAAATATCGTAACCGGCGTAATTGGGCGCCACGACGATGTAGCCTTGGGCCGCGAACACGAGCGCCACGCGCGTCGCGGTGCCGTAGGCCGGATTCTTCGGGTCGCCGACGGCCGCCATGTCCTCGGCGCGATCGATCGCCGTGCCGTGGGTGTAGAGCACGATCGGCCGTGGTCCCCGGCACGGGGCTCTCCCGCCCGCCGGGATCATGAGAGCTCCCGAGGCATCGGTGGCCTCTCCCCGACCCCCGACCGTGGCGTAGACGAACTTGTACACGGTCACCGCGCATCTCGGGGCTCCGATCAGCGCTTCGAGCCCCGGCTGACTCGAGAGCTGCCCGTGCAGCAGGGCGCTCAAGTGGGCGACGGAGAGCGTGGCGACCGTGTCGATCCGGCGTGAAATCAGGGTATCGGAGGCCGGGTGGGCCGCCGGGCGCGTGCCGTTGCCGGCGCAGGCGCCGAGGAGCGCGACGCAGACGATGAGCAGGGCCTTCGTCAATCGGGAATTCATGGGGTCCTTCTCTCGCCCGCCAGGCCAGCGGTGTCGTCGAACGGTCCGGGATTGTGTCCGTGTCAGCCCGCGTGCGTCAACGACAGCTCGAGGGCTCGCGCCGCCGGGATGACGCGACCGGGGAGTTCCCGCATGATGCGCCCCATGAGAGCTGCGCGCGGCCGCAGGCCGGGAGTCCAATCATGACATCCACGCGATGGCGGGATGACGGGGTGCGCGTCATCCGCGCGAGGGATCTCGATTCCAACACGCCGCAGACCCCGGGCATGCACCGGCGCGCGGCCGTGACGACCCCGCGCACCGGCGCCGTCAAGCTGTGGGCGGGGACGGTCTCGATCGAGCCCAAGGCCAGAACGGGCGCGCATCACCACGGGGACCTCGAGAGCGTGATCTATGTGGTGAGCGGCGTCGCGCGACTGCGGTGGGGCGTCCGCCTCGAGTACGTCGCCGAGGCTCACGCGGGGGATTTCATCTACGTGCCGCCGTACGTTCCGCACCAGGAGATCAATGCCAGCGACGACCTGGCGCTGCACTGCGTGCTGGCGCGCAGCGGGCAACAGGGCCTCGTGGTCAATCTCGATATCGAAGCCGTCCAGGCTCCGGAACTGATCCGCTGGATCGACGACCTGCACGAGTGATTCTCGCGCAGGCATTCACCGCGAAGGAGCCGAAGCTCGCGAGCTCTCAGTTCGGCGGGGCGTCTTTGCGGCCACGCCGGGCGTTCGACGTGTTCGGCAGGTCCGATCGCTCGTCCGGTGCATCCGGCCGGAAGGGCATGCGTGCGAGTCTGGTGATCCCGAAGAATGCCGCCGAGCCCTTCATTTGCGGATTCATGCCGAGATCCTTCGCCGCCTCGAGTATTTCCTCATCCGTGGCATCGATCAGCTCGCGCTCCAGCGCGGCGAGCAGTCGCTCGAAGCGCTCGGCATTGTCATTCTTCATGGCCGCCCCATCTCAATCCCTCCCGCAGGAGAGTGCGGCGGATCCGCCGTCGTGTCGAATCGTATTCCGTCGTGGACATGCCGTACCTCGCGCGGATCTCCTCCGCTGACCCGCCTTCGAACAGGCCCTCCAGGATCTGCAGCGCGCGCTGATCGCCCGCGAACAGCCGCCGGACCTGCCCGAGCTGCTGCATCGCGATCAGACCGCGCTCCGGATCCGGAGTCGGATCGCCCGCCTCGCTTTCCGGGGCCGCCGGCAATTCGAGCCCTGCCATCAAAGGCAGCAGGGCCGAAGTCCGGCGCGCTCGCCGGTAATGGTCCGCCCGGATGCTGCGCATCACCCCGGCGAGGAACACCACCATTGGAACGCCCTCGGGACAGATTCGCGAGCCATCGAGCACGCGCGCAAACGCCTCCTGAAGCAGATCGGTCCATTCGACCTCGGGGGGAAGCCCGCGGGCGTGCAGGCGCGCGATGGCCTTGAGCCGCAGGAGATCCGTCGGGGTAACCCGCTTCAGCGCGAGCGCGAGGTCGGCAAGGGAATTCGGCATCTCCTGCGACGCCCCGACCATGCTCATGAGTCGCCAGCGATTGCTCATCATCACGGATATATGCGCCGCGGAAGCGGCCGCGCGGACAGGCCGCGCAAAAGATATCCGGCCGGTGTCCGCGAGGCGGCCCGCCGAGCGCCATACGGGAGGAAGCGTCGCGCATCGGCGCCGGTCGAGGCGAAACCTGCAGAGGGAGCCATGGAACGAGAAGTCGAGCTTGCCATCATCCGCCAGGCGTATGCCAAGCAGATTCTAGCCCTGACGGACATCGCCGATCCTCGGATCGGCGCGGCCTTCGCACACGTGCGGCGCGAGGACTTCC
The DNA here is from genome assembly GCA_021815905.1 of Pseudomonadota bacterium. The sequence continues at coordinate 3,097 of JAKAZP010000340.1, forward strand.
TGGGTCACGGGCCGTGGCAGATGCTGCGCGCGCCCGGCGTGTACGCCCCGACGCCCGATGCGGATCCGGTGTACGTCTACGTCGATCGCGCCCTGGGACTCGTCCCGGAGCGCGGCATCAACAACGGGCAGCCCTCCCTGCACGCAATGCTGCTCAAAGCCGCCGCAGTCCGCGAGGGAGATCACGTCGTTCACGTCGGCGCGGGCACCGGCTACTACTCGGCGATCATGGCGTTCCTTGCCGGACCGACCGGCGCCGTCACCGCCATCGAGTGCAATTCGGAGCTCGCGGCGCGCGCCCGCGGGTGCCTCGGCGACCTCGCGAACGTCCGTCTCCTCGAAGGCAATGGCGCCACCGTGGACTTCGGCACCGCGGACGTCATCTACGTCAATGCCGGCATTACGCACCCGGCCGATGCGTGGCTCGACAACGCCGCCGGCTCCCCGACGACCACACACCGCGGCATCGACTACTGGAAGGTCCCTTGGGATCAGGAGGCGTACCCACCGCTGCGCAACTCCGTCGGCGGCCAGTC
>JAKAZP010000341.1 GCA_021815905.1 Pseudomonadota bacterium
GGACGGCCCGAAGCGCCGCTCTTTCGCGCCTCGAAAGCCTTCAACCTGCTCACCCGGGCCTTGCCGTTTCGGGACGGCATCGGAGTCGGCATCGGCGGTGAGCGCGACGGCGGGCAGGCCGGTGGGGCGGCGGGCACGTACTTCATTCTTCCCTGGAACGGCTACTCGCTCATCGGGACGCGGCACCTGCGCTGTGAGGCCTCGAGCCGCTCGGCGCTCGTCACCCGGGAGGAGGTGCGCACGTTTCTCCAGGATCTCAACCAGCGGCTCGGCACGCACCGGTTGACGGGCGCCGACGTGCAGGGCGTCTTCTCGGGCCTGTTGCCCGAGGCCGAGGGCAACCGCTCGAGCGAGGTCGCGCTCGAGCGCGATCCGCAGGTGATCGATCATGCCCCCGCGGGCCTTGCGGGCCTCGTGACCGTCGTGGGGGTGAAGTGGACGACCTCGCGCGCGGTCGCCGAGCGCGCCGTGCGCCGCGTCTGCCGCGAGCTCGGCGTGAGCTTCGAGGCCGGGACCGCTCGAGGCCGGCTCACCGAGGTGTGGCAGGCGGATGCGCCGCCCGCTCCGCGCGAGCTCCCGGGGCTCGAGCGCCCCCTCGCCGCGCATCTCGGCCGCCGCTATGGCGCCGCACACCGCGCGCTCCTCGCGCTCATCGCCGCGGAGCCGGCGCTGAGCGAGCGCATCGTGCCCGACCTGCCGTTCGTGCTCGCCGAAGTCGTGCATGCCGCGCGCGCGGAGATGGCTTTGCGGCTCTCCGACGTGGTGCTGCGCCGGCTCCCTCTTTATCTCAGCGGCCAACTCGAGCGCCGGGCGCTCGCCGCGTGCGCCGCCACGCTCGCGCGCGAGCTCAACTGGAGCACCCGGGAAAGCGGCGCGCAGCTCGATGAGGCCGCGCGCGAGCTCGGCGCCTTCCGCGGCCCGCTCCTCGCCGACCCGACGCCCGTCGCCGCCTGATCACGGAGAACCCCCATGCCGACCTCCCCCTCGCTCGCCGGCGCATCGCTCGAGACTCCCTCGAAACCCGCCTCCGATGTGCCCTGGCAGCTGCAGATGTACGCCAAGTCGCTCAAGAAGCGCCAGAAAGTGGAGCTCCTGAAGCGCCTGCTCGGGCCCGTGCGGAGCGAGCGCTGTCTGCTCGTCTCGGGGCACGACAACAACGGCGCGATGAACCATCACTTCCGAGCCGCCGGCGGCAAGTGGAGCTGGGGCCAGGTGTACCCCGAGGGGATCCCCGAGATGGCCGAGTTCCTCGGCGAGCCGGTGGCGCACATCGACATCGATCGGTTCCCCTATGCCGACGGCGCCTTCGACGTCGTGATCGTGATCGACGTCCACGAGCACTTCGCCGACGTGCGCGGCCTGAATCGCGAGATCCGCCGCGTGCTCGCCCCGGGCGGCCTCGCCATCATCACCACGCCGAACGGCGATACGCGCCTGCCGGTCGCGGCGCTGAAGCGCCTGATCGGCATGGGGCCGGCGACCTACGGCCACGTGGTGCAGGGCTATCGCGCCGGCGAGCTCGAGCAGATGTGCCGCTCGGCCGGACTGTGCCCGGTCGCGAGCGGCGGCTACTCGCGCTTCTTCACCGAGCTCGCCGAGCTCGTCATCAACTTCGCCTACGTCAAGTTCCTCGCGCGCAAGAAGGCGCACCCGAAGGTGATGGAGGGCACGATCGCCCCGACCTCGCGCAAGGAGCTCGAGGCGGTGCGCAAGGAATACCGCATGTACTCGCTCATTTATCCGTTCATGTACTTCTTCTCGCTCCTCGACTGGCTGATCCCGGGCCGGGGCGGGTACGCCGTCGCGGTGTCGGCGCGCAAGGCTCCCTGAGAGGGCACGATGGTCACAGCCTCCCGAGTCCTCGTCACGGGCGCCGGAGGATTCATCGGCTCGCACTTCGTCACCTGTCTCGCCGAGCGCGGCTTTCGCGTGCGGGCGGTGGATGTGCACGCGCCCCCGAGCCCGCTCGCGGGCGGAGCGGAGTTTCGCGTGCAGGACATTCGCGACCGCGATGGCGTCGCCGCCGCGCTCGAAGGGGTCGAGACGGTGTTCAATCTCGCGAGCGTGCACCTCGATGTGCATGCAAGCGCCTCGAAGTTCGAGGCGGTCAACGTGCAGGCGCTCGAGCAGCTGATCGAGTTGAGCGCGCGCGCCCACGTCCGGCGCGTCGTCCAGGTGAGCAGCGTCGGGGTCTACGGCCACGTGGCGCATCCGCCCGCGACGGAGGAAGCGCCGCTCAACCCCGAGAACGCATACGAGCGCACCAAGGCCGCGGGCGAGGCCGCGGCGCGGCGCGCGGCCGGGCGCACCGGCATGGACCTCGTCATCGTGCGCCCCTCCTGGGTGTACGGCGTCGGCTGCCCGCGCACGCGTAAGCTCCTGAAGTCCCTCAGCCAGCGGCGCTTCTTCTTCATCGGCCCGGGGCGCAACCTCCGCCATCCGATCTACATCGACGACCTGCTCGAGGCGCTCGTGCTCTGTGCGCGCTCGGGCGCGCAAGTCTCGGGCCGCACCTTCAACATCGCCGGTCCCCGCTGGATGACCCTCGAGGAGATGGTGCGCGAGTTCGCCCGCGCGCTCGGCGTGCCGCCTCCCGCCTGGCACGCGCCGCGCTGGCTCGGCCTCGCGGCCGGCTGGGCGGCCGAGCGGGTGAGCGCGGTGACGGGCGTCGAGCCGCCGCTGTCGCGCCGGTCGCTGGCCTTCTTCGAGAACGACAACGCGTTCGACATCAGCGCCGCGCGTGCGGCGCTCGGGTACGCGCCCCGGACGGAGCTCGCGAGCGGGGCGCGTCGGGTCATCGCGAGCTCGCGCGCAGCCTGACCGCGCTCGCCGCCGGCGCCGGGCCGCCCCGCTCGCGCAGGTAGTCGCGGGCGAGCCAGCCGGTGAGGAGGCAGCGCACCAGCCAGCCGGCGGCGATGCCGTACAACACCCCGACCAGGCCCCAGGCACTGGCCAAGAACGCCCCCGCGATACTGACGCCGATCGAGCCCCAGCAGATGACGCTCAGGAGGCGCAGTCGGCGCCCCTCGCCGCAGGAGACCACCACCGCCGTCAGAAAGCCGCTCAACACCTTGAGCAGCCCCGAGACCAGCGTCGCGGCGATGAGCGCGTGGGAGAGGGCGTAGCGGCCGGCCACGATCCAGTGCGCCAGCGGCGGCGCCAGGATCCAGATCGCCGTGGAGCTTGCGGTGACGATGAGAAGCGCCACGCCGGCCTCGCGCGCGAGCTTCGCGCGCCGGGCGCCCGCGGTTCCCTCCACGCGCAAGGTGGGGATGAGAGTGAATTGCACCGCCGACTGCAGCAGGCGAAACGGCGAGCTCACGAACGCCGCGAGCACGCTGTAGAGGGCGAGATCCTGCAGCCCCAGGATCGGCCCGAGGAGCAACCGCTCGAGCTGCAGGAACACGGAGTTGCCCGTCTGCACCGCAAGGAGCGGCAGGGCCTCCCCGCGCAGCCCCCAGGCGCCCGGCTGCCGATCGCCCGAGCCTTCGCGGTGCCGGACGAGCTGCCAGACGGCCGCCGCGGCCAGCATCCCGATGCCGGCGAGGAGCGCGCAGACCGCGCGCGCCGTCGCGAGCCCGAGCGCGAGGGTGAGGAGCGAGGCGAGCGCTCTTGGCCAGTGCCTGGGGC
>JAKAZP010000342.1 GCA_021815905.1 Pseudomonadota bacterium
CACTCCGACCACCCCGCCCGGGCAGCCCCCGCGGCTCGCGCCGCCCGCGCCGCCCGCGGCCTCGATTCCGAGCGCGCCGGCCGCGCCCTCCGCCGCGGCAACGCTCATCCGGGTGCGCACCGATGTCTACGACATCGAGATCTCCGCGCGCGGCGGCACGCTCGAGAAAGTCGCGCTGCTCAAATACGCCCGGGTCAAGGGCAAGGCGCCGCGGGTGGTGCTCGAGAACGATGCCAGCGCCGAGAGGGCCTATCTGCTCGAGACCGGCTTGACCGGGCCCGCGGGCGAGCCGCATCCGACACACACCGCGCTCTACCGCGCCGCGCAGACGAGTTATCGGCTCGACGGCTCGGGCACGCTGCGGGTGCCGCTCACCTGGAGCAGCGGCGGCATCACCGTCACCAAGACGTTCATCTTCCACAAGGGCTCGTACCGCATCGAGCTCGAGTACACGGTCGAGAACCACAGCGCCGCTCCCTGGCAGGCCGCCGCGTACGCCCAGATCTTCCGCTACGACCCGCGCACCAAGACCAGCTACTTCAATCCCGCGAGCTACGCCTATCACGGGCCGGCGATCTGGAACGGCGAGAAGTACGTCCAGCTCGATCCGGCAAGCTCGGACTACAAGCACTTCGAGCAGCGGGTCACGAGCGGCTGGATCGCGACGCCCCAGCATGACTTCGTGAGCGTATTCGTGCCGCCCAGGGGCAGCCCGTACCGCTTCTCCTCCGAAGTCTCCGGCCCCGAGTATCTGCTCTCGGCGCTCGGCCCGGAGCACACCGTGGCCCCCGGAGCGACGGTGACGCTGCGCCAGACGCTGTTCGCCGGTCCTCAACTGCACGCGCAGCTCGAGAAGATCGATCCGAACCTCAAGTACATCGTCGGCTACGGCTGGTTCACCGTGCTCGCCGGGCCGCTCTTCTGGTTGCTCAGCAAGGTCCACGGCGTGACCGGCAACTGGGGAGTGGCGATCATCGTCGTCACCATTCTCCTGAAGCTCCTGTTCTATCCGCTGTCGGAGGCGAGCGGCCGCTCGATGGCCAAGATGAAGGCCCTGGGCCCGCGCATCAAGAATCTTCAGGAGACCTACAAGGACGACAAGGAGAAGCTCGGCCGCGCGATGATGGAGATCTACAAGCGGGAGAAAGTGAATCCCGTCGCCGGCTGTCTGCCGATGGTGATCCAGATCCCGTTCTTCTTCGCCTTCTACCGCATCCTGCTCGACAGCGCGGAAATGCGTCAGGCGCCTTTCATCCTCTGGATTCACGATCTGTCGGCGCGCGATCCGTACTTCATCCTGCCCGCCATCATGGCGGTCGCCTCCTTCGTGCAGTACAAGTTGAATCCCGCGCCCCCCGACCCGGTGCAGGCCAAGATGATGATGATCATGCCGATCGGAATGTCGGTCATGTTCGCGTTCTTCCCCGCGGGACTGGTGCTCTACTGGGTGACGAACACCCTTCTGTCGATCGCTCAGCAGTGGAACATCAACCGCCGCATCGCCGCCGCGACGGCCCGAAAGACGTGAGGTCCGACGGCCGCCGCGCGCCCGCCGCGCTCGCGTGCGCCTGAGGCAGGACTCCAGGGAAGGCACAACTGCACCGCGCAAGGAACGGTTCGCCTTCCCCGGCAGCCCGTCCCTCACGATCGCGCTCGCGATGCTTCAATCGGCCCCGAAGCGGCGGTAGCCTCTGCGCTCATGAGCCGGACCGACACCATCGTGGCGGCGGCCACTCCGCCCGGGCGCGGCGGGATCGGGATCGTGCGCGTTTCCGGCCCCAAGGCGCCCGAGATCGCCGCGGTGCTGCTCGGGGAGCTGCCGTTGCCCCGCCGCGCCACGTTCGCCCGCTTCAGTGACGCCGAGCAGGAGCCGATCGATGCGGGCCTCGCGCTGTTCTTCCCGGCCCCCCATTCCTACACGGGCGAGCACGTTCTCGAGCTGCACGGCCATGGAGGCGTGCGGGTGCTCGAGGCGCTGGTGGCCCGCGTCGCCGAGCTCGGCGCCCGCCGCGCGCTCCCCGGGGAGTTCACCCAGCGCGCGTTTCTCAACAACAAGCTCGACCTCGCGCAAGCCGAGGCCATCGCCGACCTGATCGAGGCCGGCTCGCGCGAGGCGGCGAGGGCGGCGATGCGCTCGCTCCAGGGCGAGTTCTCCGCCATGGTGCGCGGGCTCACCGAGGCGGTGATCGATCTGCGCATGTTCGTGGAGGCGGCGATCGATTTTCCGGAGGAGGAGATCGACTACCTCGCCGACCGTCAGCTCGAGGCGCGGTTCGACGCGCTGCGGGCGCATTTCGATGCCGTCGAGCAGAGCGCCCGCCAGGGACGGCTCCTGCGCGACGGCATGACCGTGGTCATCGCCGGCCGGCCGAACGCCGGCAAGTCGAGTCTCCTCAATCGGCTCGCAGGCTATGAGGCGGCCATCGTCACGCCGATCCCGGGCACCACGCGCGACATCGTGCGCGAGCGCATCGACATCGACGGCATGCCGCTCGCCGTGCTCGACACGGCGGGATTGCGCGAGGAAGCGGACCTCGTCGAGGCCGAAGGCATTCGGCGGGCGCACGCCGAGATGCGACGGGCCGACCGCGTGCTGTTCGTGATCGATGCCGTCGATGACCCGCAAGCGGCAGCGTATACTGAAGAAAAGACTCGTCTGCCGGCCGCCGTGCCGGTGACGCTGTTACTCAACAAGTGCGACCTCGCCGCGGGCATTCCCATGGCCGATACGATGAGCGGACCGCCGCGGATCACCCTCTCGGCGCTGACCGGTGAGGGTCTGGAGTCGCTGCGCGCGCACCTCAAGGCCTGCATGGGCTATCAGACCATCGAGGGCAGCACGGTGTCTGCCAGAGAGCGACACCTCGAGGCTCTGTCGCGGGCCCGCCGGCAGGTGGAGGACGCCGAGCGCCGTCTGCGCGACAGCCGCGCAGGCGAGCTCGTCGCCGAGGAATTGCGCGGGGCCGGCCAGGCGCTGGGGGAGATCACGGGCGAGTTCAGCAGCGAGGACCTGCTCGGCAGGATCTTCGGCAGCTTCTGTATCGGAAAATAGCTTGTACAGGCGAATCCTGCTGGCCTACGACGGCTCGCTCGAAGGCCGCACCGCGCTGCGCGAGGGGGCGCTGCTCGCGCGCCGCTACGGCGCGCAGGTGTTCGTGCTGTCGGTGATCAGCGAGACCGCCGGCACCACTCTCGGCGAGGGCGTCGGCGGCGCCGGCATCGCCCAGCAGCGCCAGGAATACGAGCGGCTGCTCGAGGAGGGCACGGCCCGGCTCAACTCCTTCGGCCTGCAGGCCGTCTCGAAGCTCGCGCTCGGCGAGCCGGCGCGGGAGATCGCCCTCTACTCGGAACAGGTCGGCGCCGATCTCGTCGTCGTGGGGCACCGCCGACAGAGCGCCATCGGGCGCTGGTGGTCGGGCGCGACGGGCGCGTATCTCAGCGATCACCTCCGCTGCAGCCTGCTCGTGTGCAAGAGCGCCATGAGCCACGAGGAGTTCATCGCCGCGATGCGCGAGGCCGCCGCCGCGCAGGCGGGCGCTCCGTCCGCCGCCGCTGCCGCCGTCACCGGGGCCGGCGCCGCCGCCGCCGCCACGGCCGCTGCCGCCGCGGGAGCGGGCCCGGGAGCC
>JAKAZP010000343.1 GCA_021815905.1 Pseudomonadota bacterium
GTTCGACCGGAGCGGGCCGGGAGCTGTTCCGGGCGCTGCGGGCACTGCTCGGATAAGATATCCCGATGAAAGCGCTGGTCGGCATCATCATGGGCTCCTCCTCCGATTGGGAGACCCTGCGCGCGGCGGCCGATATGTTGGACAAGCTCGGCGTGCCCTACGAGGTGCGCGTGGTGTCGGCGCACCGCACGCCCGACCTGCTGTTCGAATATGCCGCGAGCGCCCGCTCGCGCGGGCTCGAGGTGATCATCGCGGGAGCGGGCGGGGCGGCGCACCTGCCCGGAATGACGGCCGCGAAGACCAGCCTGCCGGTGCTCGGGGTGCCGGTGCAGTCGAAAGCCCTGGGGGGACTCGATTCGCTGCTCTCGATCGTTCAGATGCCCGCGGGCGTTCCCGTCGCCACGTTTGCCATCGGCGGCGCGGGTGCCGCCAATGCGGCGCTCTGCGCAGCCTCCATCCTCGCCAACAAGCACCCGGCGGTCGCCGCCGCGCTCGAAGCTTTCCGCGAAAGCCAGACCGCCGGAGTCCTCGCCCGTCCGGATCCTCGCGATACCGCCCGCACATGACCGTCGGCATCGTCGGAGGCGGCCAGCTCGGCCGCATGCTCGCGCTCGCCGGCTATCCGCTCGGATTGGACTTCCTCTTTCTCGATCCCGCGGTGGACGCCCCCGCGGGGAAGGTGGCGCCGGTGCTGCACGGGCAGTTCACCGACCCGGAGCTGCTCGGCTGGCTCGCGCGCGAGTGCGAGGTGCTGACTTTCGATTGGGAAAACGTCTCGGTGGCGGCGCTGCGCGAGCACGCCGCCGGCGCGCGTGCGGCACGCATCTGCCCGCCCCTGGCCGCGCTCGCCGCGGCGCAGGACCGCGCGGCGGAGAAGCGCCTGTTCGAGCGGCTCGACATTCCCACCACCCGCTGGCGGCCCGTGGCCTCGCGCAGGGAGCTCGAGCGGGCGCTGCGCGAGGTCGGTTACCCGGGCATGCTGAAGACGCGCCGCATGGGCTACGACGGCAAGGGTCAGCTCGCGGTGCGCAGCCGCGAGGACGCCGAGCGCGGCTGGGAGCTCCTCGGGGAGGCGCCGCTCATCTACGAGGAGCTGGTGCCCTTCGACTGCGAGGTGTCGATCATCGGCGCCCGCTCCGCGCGGGGCGAGATCGCCGCCTATCCGCTGAACGGAAACGTCCACCACCAGGGCATTCTGCGCCTGACCCGCGCTCCCTTCGGTCCGCCGCGCTGGCAGCGGCTCGCGGCCGGGCACCTGCAGCGCGCGCTCGCGCACTTCCGTTATGTCGGCATCCTCACGATCGAGTTTTTCGTACGCAACGGCCGCCTGATCGCCAACGAGATGGCGCCGCGCGTACATAACTCCGGCCACTGGACCATTGAAGGCTGCGCGACCAGCCAGTTCGAGAATCATCTGCGCGCCATCCTCGGCCTGCCCCTCGGCTCGACCCGCGCGCTCGGCCACAGCGCCATGGTGAACCTGATCGGCGACATTCCGCCGCGCGCGCAATTGCTCGCCTGGGACGGACTGCACCTGCACGACTACGGCAAGAAGCCGCGGGCGGGGCGCAAAGTGGGCCACTGCACGCTCCTCGAGCGCACGCCGGCGGCGCGCGATCGGCAGGCACGGCGATTGCTGGGTCAGCTGGCTCCCGGAATACGCATCCCGTAAGATATCCGGCGGAACGATACCGGCCGGACCGGGTCGAGCCGCGAGGCGGACACAGCGAGCAGCGACGCACGGACACCGGGCGTCCGCGTCTACCCGGCAGGACATCCTGATGTACCTCGACCCGTTCAAACTAAAAGAGCTGCCGTTCCGACTGAGCCCCGACCCTCAGTTCCTCTACCTTTCCAAGCAGCACGCCCGCGCCAAGGCGTACATGGAATCGACCATCTGGTTCACCGACGGATTCGTGGTGATCACGGGCGAGATCGGCTCCGGCAAGACCACGCTGATCGAGTCGTTCCTCAAGGAGATCCAGTCCGACGTGGTGGTCGCGCAGATCAACCAGACACAGGTCTCCGCCATCGATTTTCTGCAGACGGTGCTCGTGCAGTTCGGCTTCTCGCCCTTCAAGATGAAGAAAGGCGAGCTGATCGCGACACTCAACAACTTCCTGATCGAGCAGTACGCCGCCGGGCGCAAGGTGCTGCTCATCGTCGATGAGGCGCAGAATCTCACGCTGCGCGTGCTCGAGGAGATCAGGCTCCTCTCGGGCGTCGAGACGACCAAGGAGAAGGTGCTGCGGATCATCCTCGCCGGCCAGCCCGAGCTCAACGCGAAACTCGACGCGCCGGAGCTGGTGCAGCTCACGCAGCGCGTGCGGCTGCGATTTCACCTGACGGCGCTGTCGCAGTCGGAGACCCGCGGGTACATCCAGCACCGCCTGGAGGTCGCCGGAGGCGGCGACCGGGAAATCTTCGCGGACGACACGTTCCCGGAGATCTACCGGTACGCGGGCGGCGTGCCGCGGCTCATCAATACGCTGTGCGACACGGCCATGATGGCCGCCTACGCCGCCGACCGCGGCAGGGTCACGCTCGATGACATCGCGAGCGCCGTCGAGGAGCTGCAGTGGATCGAGTTCGCGGCGCGCACGCAGCAGCAGATCCGCGCCGCCGTGGAGCACGCCCCGGCGCGCGTGCACAAGCCCGAATCGACCTCCGCCACGCTCTCGCCGCTCGCCCGGCTGCTGGTCGCGACCGACGGACGCACCGTTCAGGAGATGCCGCTCGCCCCCGGAAGGGTCATCGTCGGGCGCACCTCCGACAACGATCTGCAGATCGACAGCCGGTTCGTCAGCCGGCATCACTGCCAGATCACGACCACCGCCAATTCCTGCGTGATCGAGGACTTAAACAGCACCAACGGCATCTACGTCAAATCGCGGCGCGTGCGCCGCCATTACCTCAACGACGGAGACGTCGTGCTCGTCGGCAAGCACGAGCTCATCTACGTCGACGAGCGCCTCGTTCGCACCCGCACCAGCCTGAACGACACGGTCCCGAGCATGCCGGCGCTGCAGCCGCCGGAGGGCGCCGGCGGGGCCGCAGAGGCGCGCGCGGGCGAGCACGCCGACGCGAGCCGCGAGTCGACGGGCGGATGGACCGGAATCCACCCCGCTCCGGCGGCGGACAGCCCGTCAGAAACTTTCCCGGAGCAGCGCGCGCGCGGCGCGCCGAACGGCGCCGCGGCCCGGGCAGAGGATGACCTGGAAGGTGTTGCGGAGCCCGACTTCGAGTCGACGCGCGATCAGTCCTGATCCTCGCCCGTGCGCGCGTCCGGATCGCCGTACCGCGAGCGCAGCTCGCGGAAGTCACGCCGCCGCAGCAGCACCGCCACGCCGCCGATCACCGCCGCGATACCGGCAAGCCCCGCCGCGACGCTGAGCGCGCGCGCGTCCTGCTCGAGGCGATAGCTCGCCGCGAGCGCGGCCGCGCCTGAGGCGATGTAGAGCCAGGGCAGTCCTTCGTACATCGGACGGGAGAGGTGCATGGCCGGAGAAGATAACCCATCCGCCCCCGAGCGGCATCCGGACCGGGATTATGTCCACTCGGGGCGGGTGGGGTGGAGGGGCCGCGCTGCCCTGCGCGCGACGGGAGCGTCC
>JAKAZP010000344.1 GCA_021815905.1 Pseudomonadota bacterium
GCGTCCAGGTAGCGCCGCCCCTGCTCATCGTACATCCACACGCCCTCGGCGCGCACGATCTGCAGCGGCTGCTCGTAGAACAGACGGTACGTCGGGGCCAGCAGCCGCGCGCGGCGGGCGAGCAGCGCGGAGGGATCGGGTGGACTCGTCACAGCGTGATCTCCTCACTCGGTAATCGTTCCGCCAGCCGGATCTGCGCGCTCATATGACCGGGATCCAGGGCGGCGAAGTGACCGCTCGAAGGATTATGGTGCACGTGCCATTCGTGAACCACCACGTTCATGAGCAGTCGCGCCGAGACCAGGCCGGGCAGAATCCGCAGCTCCGGTGCCAGGAGCGGCACCGCTTCGTGATAGGCGCGCGCGACATCGCGCACGCACTCGCGCGCTTCGCGCGGATCGGTGCAGTAAGGCGGAATCATCTCCGCGCCGGCCACGCCCACATCGGCGATGAGCGCGGTGCGCGTGAGATCGCCGAAGTCGATGATGCCGATCGCGCGCGACTCGTCGCCGGGATCGACCAGGACGTTGCGCGAGTTCAGATCGTTGTGGACGACCTGTCGACGCATCCCGGGGAGCCGCGCCGCGATGACGGGGACGAGACGCGCAAGCACTTCGGACACTTCCGGGCGGTACGTAAAGCGGGGCATCTGCTCGAGCAGGCGCGCGAGATAGCCGGCATGCCGTACGTCCCAGATCACGGCGCGCCCGGAGGCGAGGTGCTCGAAGGTGGCCAGCGCCCGCGTCATTCGCCCCCCGAGGTGCCCGCAGGCACGCCGCTGTTGCGATGAGCGCACCGACTCGGCCAGCAACCGACCCGGCAGATAGGTGAGTACGCGTGCCGACCGTGCGACGCCTGCCGCGTCCTCGAAGGCGACCTGGGCCGCGCCATTCAGCGCCCGCACGACGCGCGGACAGGGAATGGCGGCGTCGGCTCGCTCGAGGTGCAGGAGGGCGGCAACCTGCAGGTCGGTGACTGCGGTGCTCTCCGCCGGATTGGCGATCTTGAGGACGTACTCCGTGCCCTCGCGCGTGGTCAGCTTGAAGTTCTCATCCCGCTCTCCGGTCAGCCGAGTCGCCTCCGCCGCGAGCCCATAGCGCGAGCGAGCGAGCTCGATCGCCTGCGCGAGCGGTACGGGACTCGAGTGCGCGACCATGGTCGCCATGAAGGCATCGAGGTCATTCGTCATGTTCAACCCGCATGGTCTGCTGGCTTGCGGCGCGAGCCCTCGGGGCGCAACCGTCTAACTCGAGATCAGGCCGGCGGTGATGTTGATCGCGAACCCGATGATGGCGACGTTGAAGGCGAACGCGATGAGCTCGTGGACGATCACCACCCGGCGAATGGAGGCTCGCGTGGTCGACACATCGGCGGTCTGGCACGCCGCGGCGATGGTGAACGAGAAATAAGCGAAGTCCCAGAAATCCGGCATCGAGGTCTGGGGGAACGTCAGCGGCCGGGACTCCTGCGGGGCGCTGTAGAACATGTCCGCGTAGTGCGTGGTGAACATGGTGGGAACGAGCAGCCACGAGCCGACCAGCGTGACCACCACGAGCGCGACCCGCCAGAACCGCTCGGGCTCCGCGACGTGCCTGAGGGTCGCAAGCGGCTCGACGATCGCGAGCACGCTGAGGAGCGATGCCGCAATCACGACGATCAGGATGACGGGCCCCGATGGATCCTCGTCCTGGTAGCGCGACTGGATCTCCTCGGCGCTCTTGCCCCCCATCCAGACATAGATCATCGAGAGAAAGAGGATGACGGCGCCGTTCCAGCTGACGAGAACGCGCTCGTCGAACGACCAGTCGTGCGGCAGGCAGAAGAAGATCGCGATGCCGGCGACCAGCGCGCCCCAGAACCTTAGGTGTCGGGTGATGGCCTTCATGGAAAGTACTCCGTCGAGGGACGGCTGCGGGTCGCGGTCAATGCGCCGGCGCTGCGGGCGGGAACGGCTCGCCGGTGAGCGTCAGCCTGCCGCTGCGAGCGACGCTCGGATCGAGACGTTGCTTTCCGCCGTTGCAGGGCCGCCCAGCCATCGGAGGCCGATCGGGCCGTTCGCCACGCGGCGAGCTTAGCAGCTCGGGGCCGCCCCGCGCAGGCCCCGATCTGCCGAGCTCGGCATGGCGATTGCTCCCGGGAAGCCGGTTACAGGTGGAGACCGCAGGAGCAACCGAATGACGTCCAAAGCGCAGGGCGAGGGCGACTACGAGTCGGCCCGCCGCTATGACGAGGAGACGAAGCGCTTTGTCGAGGAGAGGACGCGCGGCGGCGAGACGCTCGAAGGCTCGGCGTCCGAGGCTTCGGACAAGCTGACGCCGGAGGAGCAGACAGCCCGGGCCCGCGCCAGGGAGCTGGACGAGGATCGCCGGGACGCCGACGCCTTGCGGGAGGCCGAGAAAAGGCGCGGCCGCTGACCCGGGCTCCGCATCCCGATCCGCCCGCGGCGGGTCCCCGGTCCAGCGGCGGAACAGCGCTCGCGGCCGCGCCCGAGCCGGCGCGGCGCGGGCGTTTCACGTGAGGGCGGCCCGCGGGGCGGCCGCCGCTCCCGCGGCGCGCGGAGCGCGCACGAGGTGCGCGCGCACGCGCGGCAGCGCCTCCGCGTGATGCTGTTGGATGAAGGCGATGAACTTCTCCCGCACGTCGCACCGCAGGTCCCAGGCGAGCGAGGAGTCCGCGGCGGTCGCCAGCACGCGCAGTTGCATCGCCTTCTCGTCGGCCTCCACGACCTGAAGGTTCCAGAAGCGCCGGTCCCATTTCGGATGGGACTCGATGATCTGCTTGAGCGCCTTGCGTCCCTCCTCGACCGGGAAGGAGTAGTCCACCCACAGATGGATCTGCCCCATGATCTGCGCCGAGCTGCGGGTCCAATTCTGGAACGGCTTCTCGATGAAATAGCTGAGGGGCAATACCAGGCGCGTGTCGTCCCAGACGCGCACCACGACGTAGGTGAGCGTGATCTCTTCGACGCGCCCCCACGCCCCCTCGACCACCAGCACGTCGTCCTGCCGCATGGGTTGGGCGAGCGCGATCTGAAATCCCGCCAGCAGGTTGGCGAGCGTCTTCTGCGCCGCGATGCCGGCGACGATGCCGGCGATGCCGGCGGATGCGAGCAGGCTCGTGCCGACCTGGCGGACTTCCGAGAACAGCATCAGGATCGTCGCCACCGTCAGCACGGTGATCGCGACGTCGATCACCCGGCCGAGAACCCGGACCTGGGTGTACACCTTGCGTGCGCGCAGGTTGTCGGCCGCGCTGATGTCGAATCGCATCAGGAGCCCGGTCTCGAACGTGCGCACGGCCTGGAAGGCGATCAGCGAGAGGACGACGATGAACAGGATGCTGACGGCCCGATCGAGCACCGGCAGATACCGGGGCGGCAGCGGGATGAGCGGCACCGCGAACAGGACACCGAGCGCGGGGATCAGGATCCGGAGCGAGCGGCCGACGAGCGGCACGAGCAGCCCCGGGTACCGGCCGTGCCGCCCGGTCCAGCGCGTGAGCCGCGCCTCCAGGACGAATGTCAGGCGATAGAACGCCCGGAGCAGCAGGGCGAGCGCGCCCAGCCCGAGGAGTGTCCGCAGCAGTGTCTCAAGTGTCTGCATGG
>JAKAZP010000345.1 GCA_021815905.1 Pseudomonadota bacterium
GGCCCGGTTCTTCGACAGCTTCATCTTGATGCGCCCGTCCTGGGGCACGCGGCGCTCGGCGATGTCGAGGCGCGACATCACCTTCAGTCGCGCGGAGAGCTTTCCCGCGAGCTGCACCGGCGGCTGTGCAATCTCCTTCAGCACCCCGTCCATGCGCAGGCGCACGCGGTAGATCTTCTCGTACGGCTCGAAATGGATGTCCGAGGCGCCGCGGCGGATCGCATCGAGCATGATCTTGTTGACGAAGCGGACGATCGGGGCGTCTTCGACGTCATCGCGCCCGATCCGCTCCTCGGCTTCCTCGTCGCCGCCGGTGACCTCGAGGGCGTCGAGGTCCATGTCGTCATCGCCGCCGAGCGGGGTGATCTGCGCCTCGGCCTGCTCGATCGCCTTGTCGATCGCCCGCTGAAGCTTGTCGTCCTCGACGACGACCGCCTCGATGCCGAGAGTGGTCTGAAACTTGATCTCGTCGATCGCGTGCAGGTTGGTGGGATCCGAGACCGCGAGGAACAGGCGCTTGCCACGGCGAAAGAGCGGCAGGCAGCGATGCTTGGCGACCAGCTTGTCGCTCACCAGGCGCACGGTCTCGAGGTCGAGATTCACCGCATCGAGATCAAAGAGCGGCACGCCGAACTCGTTGGCCGCGGCGACGGCGATGTCGCGCGCGCTCGCCGCGCCGCTGCTGACGAGCTGGGTGACGAGATTGGCGTTGCGCTCCTGCGCGGCGCCCATGGCCTCGTGCATGGTGGCCTGATCGACCACGCCGTCCTGCACCAGACGCTGGGGCAGTCCCCCGAGGCCCGAGCGCGCGGGGCCGAGCGCTAAAGAAGCAGGTTCATTCATGGAGTTACGGCAAGCCAGTCGCCCCCGCGGAGCTTAAGTCTACTCGAGCCCCGACGGCCCGCAATTGTCAAATCTAGCGCCATGCTCGCACAGGCGCAGCCCCCCCTGCGTGACTCGCCTCCCAAAAGAAGAAGCCCCTCCGGAGAGGGGCTTCGGGTCCTTGCTCGAGACTTCCGTCTTACGGGGCCGTCGTGTTGCGGCAGTTCGCCGGCACGTACTTCTCGTTCGCGCTGGTCGTCCAGCAGCCCCAGGTGATGGCATCGGGCGGAACGCTGTCGGCCGCGAGGGCGGTGCCATCGGACTTCGGCGTCAGGGTGACCGTGCCGGCGCCGGCGGGCGCCGTGTAGACGATCGTGATCGCGCCGGTGGTGTTGTCGACCGACACCGACGACACGTTCGTGGTCGGCGACGGCGCGGTCCAGCCCAGGCTGAGCTCCGTGGCCGCTTCCGAGGCGTTCTCGGCCACCGTGGTCTCGGCGGCGGAGGCGAGGTTGAGGCCTTCCGTCACACGGGCGCGAACCACGTAGTTCTGGTAGGCGGGAATGGCGATGGCCGCCAGGATGCCGATGATCGCGACGACGATCATCAGCTCGATCAGGGTGAAACCCTTTTGCACAGATTTCATTTGCGAGGCTCCTAGGGAGTGTTGTTGAGATTCATCGAGAGGCGCAAAAGGGCGCCTGCTGAGTGGGTCGAAGCAAGGCCTATGCCAGGGCCGTAAGCGCCTCACAATGCATTGAAAATCAAAGAGAAAAATGCCAATGGAGCCGGCCGCGATTTAACTTAGCAGATCCCCGGTGACGAGTGCGGCCCACGCGATGGTCACAAGCTGACGGAAAGTGTCAGCTCCGTCGCGACCGCGAGACAGGACTCGTGCACCGGGCGCGGGTGACAAGCGGTCTCGCGGTTCGGGCCGGCGCCGGGCAAACTCCGCTCCGGCGAGCCGCCCTCGGCGCCCTTTCGCACGCGGATGCACCGTGACCGACTCCGATCCCGACTACTTCGACAGCCTCATCCGGCGCAAGCGCGCCGCGGTCTGGTATCGCGACTTCTGGCTTTACCCCCGGATCTGCCGCCACCTGCACGGCCGGGTGCTCGACATCGGCTGCGGGGTCGGGGACATGGTGCGGCATCGCGCCGGAACGGTCGGCGTCGATGTCAATCCCAGGGCGGTCGCGTACTGCCGCCGCCAAGGCCTCACCGTGCAGCTCATGGAGCCCGACCGGCTGCCGTTCGCGGACGGAGAGTTCGACGGCGCGGTGCTCGACAACGTGCTCGAGCATCTCGAGCGCCCCGGGCCGCTGCTCGCGGAAGCGCATCGGGTGCTGCGCGGCGGCGGGGCCTTCGTCGTCGGTGTGCCGGGGGAGCGGGGGTACGCGAGCGACCCGGATCACAAGCGGCCGTACTCCGAGGCGGCGCTGGTCGACTGTCTCGGGAGCGCGGGCTTCGAGCCGTCGAGGATCTTTCACCAGCCGTTTCGCTCGGCGCTGCTCGATCGCCGCTTCCGCTATTACGCGATCTACGGCGTGTTCCGCCGCAGCTGAGCGGCGGTGCGCGCGTCGCGCGCTTTCTCCTCGCGTCCGGCGGCGAGATAGAGAAGACGCTTCACCTCGCGCCGGCCGCGGGTGACGGTGTCGAGGATGAGCCCGCACATCAGGCTGAGGAACGCGAGGATCATGAGCCCCGTGGCGAGCACGGCGGTCGGCAGCCGCCCGACGAGTCCGGTCGCGAAGTACTCGGCGACCACCGGGATTCCGAGGGCGATCGAGCTCGCCGCGAGCAGGCAGAAGCCGGTGGTGAAGAACTGCAGCGGCCGCTCCTCCTTCACCAGGTGAACGATGAGCTTGAGGATCTTCAGCCCGTCGCGCACCGTGTGCAGCTTGCTCGAGGAGCCCCGGGGCCGGCTGATGTAGGGCGCGCTCAGCTCCCCGATGGGCGCCCGCAGCTCCAGGGCGTGCACGGTGAGCTCGGTCTCGATCTCGAAGCCGGTGGAGAGGGCCGGAAAGGACTTGACGAACCGCCGCGAGAACACCCGGTATCCGGACAGCATGTCGCTCAGGCGGTTGCCGAAGACGCGGGCGACGAGCCCCGTGAGCAGCCGGTTCCCGAGCCGGTGCCCCAGGCGGTACGCGGCGCTGTCGGAGGTCACCCGCGCGCAGTTGACCATATCGAGCCCGCTCGTCAGCAGATACTGGATCAGCCGCGGGGCGCTCGAGGCATCGTACGTTCCATCCCCGTCCACCATGACGTAGATATCGGCCTCGACATCGGCGAACATCCGCCGCACCACATTGCCCTTGCCGACGAGCGGCTCGCTGAACACCCGCGCACCGGCATCGCGGGCGACTTGCGCGGTCTCATCGCTCGAGCCGTTGTCGTAGACATAGATGCCGGCGGTGGGCAGATAGCGCTGGAAGTCGTGCACGACCTCGGCGATGGACGCCTCCTCGTTCCGGCACGGCACGAGCACGGCAATCTTGCCGCCGATCAGGCTCAGGGGCTCATGATCCACGGTGGGTTCTCGAGGTTTCGCCTAGCAGCTCATGGAACGGGGGAGGTCACACCCGATAGGATTCATACCATGCCTGAAGTCGAGCCCGCTGTGAACCATGCCCGCATCATCGTGCCCGTCCGCAACGGCGGGGCGCGCTGGCGGGAGGCGGCCGCGGCCCTGAGCCGGGCCGTGCCGGACCCTCGGTTGGTCGCGGTGGTGGACTCCGGCTCGAGCGACGGCAGCGACCGGATTGCCGAGGAA
>JAKAZP010000346.1 GCA_021815905.1 Pseudomonadota bacterium
GGTCTCCGCGACGATGCGCCGCGCGCCGAGCCGCCGCGCGAGCAGCGCCTGGCCGAGGGCGTTGTTGATCTTGTGCGCTCCGGTGTGGGCCAGGTCCTCGCGCTTGAGGAAAATGCGCGCGCCCCAGCGCTCCGAGAGCCGTCCGGCGAAGGTGAGCGCGGTGGGCCGCCCCACCCAGCTCGCGAGCTCCGCACCGAGCTCGCGCTGAAAGTCGCTCTCCCGCAGGTGTTGCCGCACGCCCTGCTCCAGGCGCTCGAGCGCGGGGATGAGCGTCTCGGGCACGTAGCGCCCGCCGAAGGCTCCGAAGCGTCCGCGCGCATCGGGATAGCGGCCGTCGGTGAGTTCCGGGATCGGGTCGGGGGATGCAGCGATGCTCATGTTGGCTCCTGAGTCTTGACGCACGCGAACGCGGCCCGTGCGGCCGCCGCGAACCGCTCCACCTCGGCGGGGCTCTTCACTCCCGGCCGCTCCTCGACGCCGCTCGAGACGTCGACACCGAAGGGCCGCACCGCCGCGATCGCGCCCGCGACGTTGCCGGCATCGAGTCCGCCGGCGAGCACGAGCTGCGTGCGGCGCGCGAGAGAGGCGGCCAGGGTCCAGTCGCCGCGCGCGCCGACGCCGCTCCCCGGTCCCTCGAACAGCAGCCGGCGGGGCGGTGAGGTCTCCCCGGCGCACGCGCCGCGCACGACCGGCAGCAGCTCGAGCGCGTCCGGCAGGCGCAGGATGGCGAGATCCTCGGCGTCGGTCTGCAGCACATCGGGTCGGAACGTGGCCAGCAGCTCATCGAGGTGAGGTTGGGTCGGATGGCGCGTGACCGCGACGCAGCGTGCCTTCCCGCGCGCGGGGGCCGCGAGCCGCGCGGCATCCTCGGCGCTCAGCCGGCGCGGCGACTCCGCGAACACGAACCCGATCGCATCGACGCCCGCGGCGAGCGCCGCCGCGACGGCGTCGGCGCTCGTCAGGCCGCAGATCTTGATCCACACGGGGCTCATCCGCTCGCGCGAGCGCGCCCGGATCGCCCCGCGCGCGCGGCACTCAACATCGCGGCGAGCAGCGCCGCGGGGTCATCCTCGCGCATGAGGGCGCTGCCGACCAGCGCGAGATCGTAACCGGCCGCGGCCGCCCGCCCGGCATCCTCCGCGACGGCGATGCCGCTCTCGGCCACGCGCGGCACCGATGCGGGCAACTCCCTGCACAAGCGCTCGAGCCTCCGCGGGACCACCTCGAGCGTCGCGAGGTCGCGCGAGTTCACCCCCGCCAGCAGACCTGCGGTGCCGAGCCGCGCGATGGCGTCATGGAGCCGCTCGATGTCGCGCTCGTCGAACGCCTCGAGCAGCACGAACAGCGACAGCGCGCGCGCCTGTCGCACGATCGCCTCGAGCTCGTGCTCATCGAGCATGCGCACGATCGCGAGCACGCCGCCGGCTCCGGCCGCCCGCGCCTCGATGACCTGGTAAGGGTCGAGCAGGAAATCCTTGCGCATGGCCGGAACGGCCTCGGGCGCGAGCGCGCCCGCGCAGAGCCTCAGGTGCTCGAGGCTGCCGCCGAAGCGCGTGGGCTCGGTGAGCACCGACACGGCCGCCGCGCCCGCCCGGGCGTAAGCCCTCACCCGCGCCGCGAGGTCCTCATCGCCCGTGCGCAGCGTCCCGGCGGCGGGGGAGCGGAGCTTGAGCTCCGCGATGAGGTCGAAGCCGTCCGCGGCGAGGCGCAGCGGCGGCGGGAGCGGGCTCGCGAGGGCGCGCGCGAGCAGCGCCTCGGGCGGCACCCGGGCCAGCGCCTCGCGCAGGCGCTCGCGGCTCGATTGCGCCATCCGCTCGAGGAAGTCGCTCACGGGAGCGACTCGGCCGGGCGCGCCGCGGGCAACGCCTGGAGAAGGCGCGCCGCCGCGCCATCGTCTATCGCGAGCGCGGCCCGCGCGAGGGCCGCGCGCGGGCGGGTCTCCCGCCCCGCCACCTCGAGCGCCAGCGCCGCACCGAGCAGCAGGCAGTCCCGGTGTGCGCCGCGCTCCTCGCCCTCGAGCACGGCCTTCAACGCGCGCGCGTTGTGTTGGGCATCGCCGCCTGCGAGCCGCGCGGCATCGCAACGCTCGAGTCCGTAATCCTCCGGCTGGCGCTCCTCGCGCGCGATACGGCCGGGGCGCACGTCGAACAGAGTGAACGGTCCGACGGGCGTCGGCTCGTCCCACCCCTGAGCGCCGTGGACCACGAAGGCGCGCTCGATCGGCATTCCGGCCAGGGTCTCGGCGATGAGGCCGGCGACCTCCAGGCTGAAGGCGCCGATCAGGTGAAACGGCGGCTCGGCCGGGTTGGTGAGCGGACCGAGGATGTTGAAGATGGTGCGCACGCCGAGCGCGGCGCGCACGGCGGCGACCGCCCCGGTCGCCGGGTGGTAATGCGGCGCGTAGAGGAACGTGAACCCGCAGGCCGCCAGACACCGGCCCGCGGCGCGCTCATCGAGCGGCAGCGCGAGCCCGAGCGCTTCCAGCACGTCGGCGCTGCCCGCGCGGCTCGAGATCGAGCGGTTGCCGTGCTTGACGACCGGCACGCCGCAGGCGGCGGTGAGAAGCGCGGTGCCGGTGGAGATGTTGAGGCTTCCGGAGGCGTCCCCGCCCGTGCCGACGATGTCGATCGCCCCGAGGCCGGCGGGAATCTCCGGGCGCCGGGCGAGGCGGCGCATCGCGCGCGCGAAGCCGCGGACCTCGTCCGCGACCACCCCCTTGGAGCGCAGCGCCGCGAGCAGCGCGCCGGCGAGCGCGGGCGGGGTCTGCGGGTCGGTGAGCCGCTCGAGGAGCTGCTCCGCCTCGGCCTGCGAGAGGTGCCGGCGCTCGAGCAGCTGCTCGAGCAGCTCACGCGAGGACGGCATCGTCGGCTCCGCCGGCCGTCACGCGCGCAGCGGCGCTTGCGAGGAAGTTCTCGAGCAGACGCGGGCCCTCGGGCGTGAGGATGCTCTCGGGATGGAACTGCACGCCCTCGATCGCGAACTCCGTGTGCCTCACACCCATGATCTCCCCCTGATCGGTGCGCGCGGTCACGAGGAGCTCGCGCGGCAGCGTCTCGGGCGCGGCGATCAGCGAGTGGTAGCGTCCCACCTCGCACGGTTGCGGCAGCCCGGCGAACACCCCGAGCCCGTCGTGACGGATGAGCGAGGTCTTGCCGTGCATCAGCCGACCGGCGCGCACCACCTTGCCGCCGAACGCCTCGACGATCGATTGATGACCGAGGCACACCCCGAGCACCGGGACGCCTCCGGCGAAGGCGCGGATCATGTCCATCGAGACCCCGGCGTCATAGGGCGTGCCGGGACCCGGGGAGATGCACAGATGCGTGGGCGCCATCGCGCGCGCCTCCTCGACGCCGATCGCGTCGTTGCGGTAGACGCGCACATCGGCCCCCAGCACGAGGAACGCCTGCACCAGGTTGTAGGTGAAGGAATCGTAGTTGTCGATGAGGAGCAGACGCGGCGTCACAGACCCTCCTGCGCCAGCTCGAGCGCGCGCACCATGGCCGCGCTCTTGGCGAGAACCTCCTCGTGCTCCGCCTGCGGCACGCTGTCGGCGACGATGCCCGCGCCCGCCTGGTAGCTGTACTCGTCGCCGCG
>JAKAZP010000347.1 GCA_021815905.1 Pseudomonadota bacterium
GCCGCCCGTCGTGCCCGCGCCCGCGCCCGCGCCTCGCGCTGCCCGCGCGTGGCGCATCGCGGCACCCGACATCGTGGTGCGCGACTCCCGTGTCTCGCTCGAGGACCGGCGAGTCGAGCCCGCCGCTTCCCTGGTGCTCGGCGCCCTGTCGGCGCGCATCGCCGGGCTCGACACCCGCCCGGGGGATCAGATCGAGCTCTCGTTGCGCGCATCGGTCAACGGAAGCGGTGGCGTGAGCCTGCGCGCCCGCGCCAACCCCGGCGCGGGCACCGTGTCGGGCAAGCTCCTCTTGCATCGCATCGACCTGACGGCGCTGCAGCCGTATGTGGCACAGCGCACCGCGCTCGCGCTCGTGAGCGGCCGGCTCGACACGACGCTCGCGTTCGAGCGAGCCGCGGACGGGCGGCTCGAGATCGAAGGCGCAGCCGGCGTCGCCGATCTGCGCACCGTGGACGATGCGCTCCGCAAGAACTTCATCGAGTGGAGCGATCTGCGGCTGACCGGCATCCACTACGTCTCCAGCCCCGCGAGCCTGCGCATCGAGCGCGTCACGGCGATCCGCCCGTATGCCCGCGTCATCATCGCGCCGGACCGCAAGACCAACATTTCGGAGGCGCTGCATCCCCGCGGCTTCGTGGCCGCGGTCGGCGCTCCGAAGGCGACGAGGCCCGCGGGCAACACCGCCCGACACGCGAGCGCGGGGGCCCGCTACTCGATCGGCACGGTGCGAATTCTCGATGGCACCGCCGACTACGCCGACCTCTGGATCCGGCCCCACTTCGCCACCGGCATCCAGGCGTTGCACGGAACGATCACCGGCCTTTCCTCGAATCCGCGCTCGCGCGCCACCGTCCGCCTCGCGGGCAAGGTGGGTCGTTACGCGCCCGTGCACATCGACGGCCGGATGAACCTGCTGGCGAGCCCGAGCTATGCCGACCTGCACCTGCGCTTCCGCGGGCTCGAGCTCACGCAGATGACGCCCTATGCCGCCCGATTCGCCGGCTACAAGATCGCGAGCGGTACTCTCGATGCCGACATGCATTACCGGATCGAGGATGGACGGCTGAACGCCGACCACCGCTTCGTCATCGATCAACTCGTGCTCGGCGAGCGCGTCGCGAGCCCGGAAGCGGTGAATCTGCCACTGCGTCTCGCGGTGGCCCTGCTCAAGGATGGGCACGGCGTCATTCGCATCGGGCTCCCGGTGACCGGCAGCCTCAGCAACCCGCACTTCAGCATCGGGCCGCTCATCGGAAAGGCGCTGGTGAATCTCGTCAGGAGAGCCGTGACCGCCCCCTTCAGGCTGCTCGGGCGATTGTTCGGCGGCGGACCGAATCTCGATCGCATCGAGTTCGCTCCGGGGAGCGCGGCGCTCGGGGCCGGCCCGCGAACTCGATTGGCCGCGATCGCCAAGGCGCTCGCCCACCGGCCCGAGCTCCGGGTCTCCATCCCCGTCGTATTCTCGAGCGCGCGGGATCGGCCGGCGCTCGCCGCGCGGGCGGCGCGCAAGCTGCGCGCCAGGGAGCAGGCGCTCGCGAGCCGCAAAGGGGCCCCGCCGACGAAGCCTCCGACGGCGCAGCCGGCGGTGCTCGAGCCCGTCGACATTCCCGCCTCGGAGCTCCTGGCGCTCGGGGAGCGCCGTGCCGCCGCCATTCGGTCGGCCATTCTGGCGACGCCCGGCATCGCCGCCGCGCGCGTCAGCATCGCCGCCGGGCCGCCGCAGCCCTGCCCGCGCTGCGTGACACCCGCGGGAGAAGTCGCGGTCGCGCTCGGGCTCAAGTGACGCAGCCGGAACTCCAGCCCATCGGGAATGTCGTTGGCTTCCCGGTAAACTGAAGCTTGATGAGCCGAGCGAGGAGTCGATGATGCACCGACGCGGGTTCCTGCGGATGAGCGCGACCAGCCTGACGGCATTCGCCCCCTGGCCCTGGGCGTTCGATCGCAAAAAGCCGCCCCCGCCCCCTCCGAAGGGCGTCGCCCGCTTCGGCCCCTCCGAGCCGTTCTCCTACGCGCAGCTCAAGGGCCTCGCGCGCTCGATGTCCGTGGCTCCCTACAACGAGGCGGTCGCCCCGTTGCCGAAGGCGATCCGACAGCTGACCTGGGACCAGTGGGAGTCGATCACCTACCGGCCCGAGCGCGCGCTCTGGTACGAGGACGATCTCTTCTTTCGCATCCGCTTCGATCACCTCGGGTTCACCATGACGCGCCCGGTGCGCATGTATGCCCTGGAGCAGGGCGCCGCCCGTCAGATCCTCTTCGACCCCACCCTGTTCGACTATGGCAGCTCGGGTCTGAAGCCGGCGCAGATTCCTCAAGGGCTCGGTTTCTCGGGCTTCAACGTGCTGTTTCACACCGACTGGACTTCGGATCGGGCGGTGTTCCAGGGCGCTTCCTATTTTCGCGCCGTGGACGGCGACGGTCAGTACGGCATGTCGCAGCGTGGACTCGCCATCGACACCGGCATGTCCCGGCCCGAGGAGTTTCCGGATTTCGTCGCGTTCTGGCTCGAGAAGCCGGCGAAGGACTCGACGCTGCTCACGGTGTACGCGCTGCTCGATTCACCGAGCGTGGCCGGCGCCTACCGTTTCGTGATCGACGTCGCCAGCACTCTGGTGATGGATGTCGACCTCGCACTGTATCCGCGCCGGCAGATCGCCCGCCTCGGTATCGCTCCCGGCACCAGCATGTATCTGGTCGGGGAGAACGACCATCGGGTCGATGACGACTGGCGCCCGCAGATCCACGACTCCGACGGCCTGCAGATGCACACGGGAGCCGGCGAGTGGATCTGGCGCCCGCTCACCAATCCGGGCGCTCTGCGTGTCAATTCGTATCTCGACGACAACCCGGGGGGCTTCGGGCTGATGCAGCGCGAGCGGCGCTTCTCCGCCTACCAGGACGACGGCGTGTGGTACAACCGGCGCCCCGACTGCTGGGTCCAGCCGAAGGCGGCCTGGGGCAAGGGTGCGGTGATGCTGGTGGAGATTCCGACCGAGGACGAGACGATGGACAACATCGTCGCGTTCTGGAATCCCGTCGGGGAGATCGTTCCGGGGCGCGAGTACCTGTTCGGCTACCGGCTCTACTGGTGCCGCCACAATCCGTTCAGACCCGGTCAGCTTGCGCGGGTGCAAGCGACCCGCGACGGCATCGGCGGCATCGTCGGCCAGAAGCGCACCGAGTTTTCCTGGCGCTTCGTGGTGGACTTCGCCGGCGGAGATCTTCCGATGCTCGGCTCCGACGCGAAGGTCGTTCCGGTCATCTCCACCTCGAATGGCAAGGTGCAGATCACTTCGGCCCGGCCGCTGCTGCCCATCAACGGCTGGCGAGCCATGTTCGATCTGGTCCCGGACGAAGCGGGGCAGCCGATCGATCTGCGGCTGTACCTGTCCCTGGATGGGCAGGCACTGTCGGAGACCTGGATGTACCAGTACACCCCCCCGCCGCTCGCGGTGCAGCAGCGGTACGTCGGGACGTAGTAACATCCGGCGCGGGCTGGAGCGGCCGGCGCGGGCGCGGCGGCGGGCCGGACTCGCGCAGGCTGCGCGGTGGCGCGCGGCGACGGCTGCCGCGGCCCCGGGCACCATCGGC
>JAKAZP010000348.1 GCA_021815905.1 Pseudomonadota bacterium
GCGCGATACGCTCGAGCAGCTGGCCGTGGTGCAGCATGCGATCCGCGTGAGCGTGCTCAGCACGCCGCCGGCCCCGAGCTCGAGCGGCTCGAACGGCACGGGCGCCTCGGGCGCGGGCAGCGCGGGAGCGACCGGCGGATCGGGCGGGAGCGGCGCGGCCTCCGCGAGCGGCGCATCGAGCGCGAACGGCACACCGAGCGCCGCGGCCGCCGCGGCCCTTGCCCGGAAATTCGCCCGCCTCAGCTCGCTCGTCGACGATGTCGCGCGAGAGAGCAACGCGCAGATCGACAGCGAGCTCGCCGCCCTCAAGCAGCAGACCGACCGGGCCCGCGCCCGGCTTTTCTGGCAGGCGGCGCTGCTTCTGCCGCTCACGCTGATCGCGATCTACACCCTGACGCTCCTCGTCGGGCGCCCGCTCAGGCAGATCGACCGCGCGATCAGCGAGCTCGGCCACGGACGCCTGAGCAACGAGATCGCGGTCGCCGGCCCCCACGATCTGCAGCGCCTCGGCAAGCAGATCGAGTGGCTGCGCCTGCGGCTCCTCGAGCTGGCGCAGGAGCGGAACCGGTTCCTGCGCCACATGTCGCACGAGCTGAAGACCCCCCTCGCCAACATCCGCGAGGGCACGGAGCTCCTGATGGACGGGGCGGTCGGCGAGCTCGATCCGAATCAGCGGGAGGTGACCGCCATCCTGCGCGACAACGGCATCAAGCTGCAGCGCATGATCGAGAACCTGCTCTCCTTCAGCGCCTGGCAGACCTCCAGCGTCGGGCTCGAGCCGAGCGAGTTCCGGCTGCGGCCGGTGGTGAAGCAGGTGCTCGAGAACCAGCAGCTCACGCTCCTGTCTCAGCGTGTCAGGCTCGACGTGCAGGTCGAGGACGTCACCCTGGTTGCCGACCGTGGCAAGATCCGGCTCATTCTCGAGAATCTCGTGTCGAATGCCGTCAAGTACTCCCCGAAGGGGGGTACGATCCACATCTCGGCGCGCGCCGAGAGTCCGCATCTGGTCATGGACGTCGCCGACAACGGCCCCGGAATCTCCAAAGATGACCGCGATCACGTGTTCGAGGCGTTCTACACCGGCCGGGCGGCCAAGACCACCTCGGTCAAGGGCACCGGTATCGGCCTGTCCGTGGTGCTCGAATTCGTGGCCGCTCACGGGGGCACGGTCGAGATCGTCGACGGGGAGTTCCGGGGCGCGCATTTCCGCATCCGCATGCCGATCAGCGTGACTCACGGCGGCCGGCCGGCGGATGAGCGGCGTGGGGCGCAGGCCCATGCGGCGTAGCCCCTTCCTGTCCGCGACGCTGCTCGGCACGGCCGTGGCGCTGCTCGGCGCCGGCTGCAGCAGCATGCAGGGGTTCCTCGCCCCGGCGCCGCCGCCGAAGGCGGCGCCGGTGGTCAACCCCGAGGCCCTCGCTTCCAAGCCCCGCGGGGAGGAGCTGGCGGTGGTCAACAGGCTCCTCACGTCCGACCCCGTGACGCAGCAGGAGATCGTGGATCGCGCCGACAAGGACTACAACCGCAATCCGACGCCGAGCCGCAAGCTGCGCCTCGCGCTGGTGCTCGGCACCCCCGGGCACCCCGGGGCCGATCTGCCCTTCGCCAAGCAGCTCCTCGAGGAGCTGCTCTCGGACCCGGGCCCGAAGCTCCTGCCCGCGGAGCGGACCCTCGCCCTGCTCGAAGTGCAGCTAATTGGCGACCATTTGACCTTGGAGGCGGAAAACCGCACCCTCCAGAGTCAGGCCGACCGGGCCGGCAATCTCGCGCTCGAGAACCGCCGGCTGCAGGCGCAGGCGGATGAGAACCTGAGGCTCCGCCGGGCGCTCGAGGAGGCCCGTGCGAAGCTCGCGGCCATCGCCAACATCGAGAAATCGCTCAACGAGCGTAAACCCGAAGGACGACCGAAGTGACGCTGAACACAGGCAGCCCGATGCCGGAGCCACGCAAGGTGACGACGCCCACCCCGAGCGGGCGGCGCAAGGCGCGCATCCTGGTCGTCGACGACGATCCCGGGCTGCTCCGACTGCTGACGATCCGCCTGCGCGCCGAGAGCTACGATGTCGAGGCGGTCGAGAGCGGCGCCCAGGCGCTCGCCGCCTCGAGCCGTTTCCGGCCGGACCTCGTGATCACCGATCTCAAGATGGATCAGATGGACGGCATCGGGCTGCTGAAGGAGCTGCAGAACCGCTGGCCGGGACTGAAGGTGATCATCCTCACCGCTCACGGGACCATACCCGATGCCGTGCAGGCGACCCAGATGGGCGCCTTCGGCTTTCTCACCAAGCCGGTCGACAAGCAGGAGCTGCTCGATCAGGTGCAGAAGGCGCTGCGCATCTCGGGCTTCGGCGCCTCGGACGAGGACTGGCGGGCGGAGATCGTCACCCGCAGCGGCCTGATGGAAGAGAAGCTCGCTCAGGCGCACATGGTGGCCGGGACCGACGCCCGCGTGCTCATCACCGGGGAAAGCGGCACCGGCAAGGAGCTGCTCGCCCGCGCGATTCACCTGGCGAGCCCGCGGCGCAACCGGCCGTTCGTCGCCATCAACTGCAGCGCCATGGCGGAGAACCTGCTCGAGTCCGAGCTCTTCGGCCACGAGAAGGGCTCCTTCACCGGCGCGACGCGGGCGCACCGGGGCCTGTTCATGGCCGCCGACGGCGGCACGCTGATGTTGGATGAGATCGGCGACATGCCGATGCGCCTTCAGGTCAAGCTCCTGCGCGTGCTGCAGGAGAACGTCATCCGCCCGGTGGGCAGCACCGATGCGATCCCGGTCAACGTGCGCGTCATCTCCGCCACTCACCGGGACCTGCAGCAGCTCATGACCCAGGGGCAGTTCCGCGAGGATCTCTACTATCGGCTGAACGTGGTGCACATCGAGATGCCCGCGCTCAACCGTCGACGCGAGGACATCCCGCTGCTGGTCGCCCACTTCCTCGCGCAGATCGCGAAGGAGACGGGCCAGAGGAAGATCTACGCCCCCGAGGCGGTCGAGCTGCTCGCGACCGCCGACTGGCCGGGCAACATCCGTCAGCTGCAGAACGTGGTCCGCCAGAACGTCGCGCTGTCGCAGACTCCGATCATTCCGGTGGAGCTCGTGCAGCAGTCCCTCGGGGGCTCTCCCGGGCGCCTGCCCTCCTTCGATGAGGCGCGCGATGAGTTCACGCGCAGCTAGCTCTCGCAGATCCTGCAGATCACGGGCGGCAACGTGAGCCAGGCGGCGCGGCTCGCCAAGCGCAACCGCACCGACTTCTACAAGCTCCTCGCGCGCCACCAGCTGACGCCGGAAGAGTTCAAGCAGCGCTAGCGGCGATCGGCTCGTCGGCGGCGATCGGCTCGTCGGCGACGATCGGCTCGTCGGCAGCGATCGGCTCTTCGGCGGCCCTCGGCCGCCTCGGCCAGCGGCGCTGGCAGCCCGCCGCCGAATTTGGCTATAATAGCCATATGGAAAAAGCCAGCGTATCCCGGCTGAAGAACAACCTGAGCGCCTATCTGCGCAAGGTCCGCTCCGGCCAGCCGGTCGTGATCTACGACCGTGACGTGCCCATCGCGCGGATCGAGCGCATCGAGTCGAGC
>JAKAZP010000349.1 GCA_021815905.1 Pseudomonadota bacterium
GGCCCCGGCGCTTCATCCGGGCCCGCCGCCCCGGCCGCCGCCGCGGATTCATCGCACGGCCCTCTCCCGAGCCGATCACGCTGCCGGCGGCGGCAGCGTCCCCTCATCGAGCGCGTATCCGCTGGCGCTCGGAAATCCGGCGCGAGGCGCGGGCGCAGGAGCTGCGCTCCGAAGCGCCGGCGCCCCATCTGACATTCGGCTTCCCCGCGATGGCGCCGCGGGACAGGCCGCCGCGGGCGTTCGGTTGGGATTACGCCCGCACGCATCGCATCGAGATGCTGCGGGGAGAAGGAATACTCATCAACATCACCGACCGCTGCTCGGTTCTGTTCGCCGGGGTCCTCATCCCGTTCTGCAGGATCGGCAGGATCCCCGCAAACGGACGCCTCTTCAGACACCTGCGGGATCCGACGCGCGACCGGCTCGGCGTGTTGCCGTGAGCGACGCTCCGGTCAGAGGCCGAGGTCGCTCAGCCCCGGATGCCGGTCGGGACGGCGGCCGAGAGGCCAGTGGTACCTGCGGTCGACCTCCGCGATCGGCAGATCGTTGATGCTCGCGAAGCGGCGGCGCATGAGACCCTGATCGTCGAATTCCCAGTTCTCATTGCCGTAGGAGCGGAACCAGAATCCGCCGTCGTCGTGCCACTCGTAGGCGAAGCGGACGGCGATGCGGTTGCCCTGATGGGCCCAGACCTCCTTGATCAACCGGTAATCGAGCTCCCGGGCCCATTTGCGCCGTAGGAACGCGACGATCTCCAGGCGCCCGGAGACGAATTCGGCGCGGTTGCGCCAGCGACTGTCCTCGCTGTAGGCGAGCGCGACGCGCTCGGGATCGCGGCTGTTCCAGGCGTCCTCGGCAGCGCGCGCCTTCTGCGCAGCCGTCGCATCGGTGAACGGTGGAAGGGGAGGGCGAATCGACATGGGGAGCCTCCTTGGGGGAGCCTTGCGCTTCGGATCGGTTGACTCACGAGCCTTCGCTCGCGCAAATGAGGTACATGGCGGCATATCCACGCCACGGCTTCCAGCTCCGGGCGTGCTCGCGCAGGTCCGCGGCGGATCCGAGCGGACCTGTGGCGATCGCGGGCGAGTCATCCGCAAGCGGCAGGGCGTCGGGATCGCTCAATGCCCGCATGGCGATCGCCTGCAGGGTCGCCTCGCGCATGCCCTCGATGTGCGCGAGCCGCGGAACGAGCTCGTCCAGCGGCTTCCCGGGCCCCGCCGTGCGCAGGAGCCGGGCGCAAGCGCGGATCATGCGGCACGCGGCCGGCGGCATGCCGGCCAGCTCGGCCGCGGCGAGCGTCGAAGGTCGCGGAAAGGTCCTCGCCAGCTCGATGTCGCCGGTCGCGGCGAGCCGCTCCCCGTAACGCTCCGCCAGCTGTCCCATCAGCGCCGCGGTGCGATCGAGCGCGGCATCCTGGGCCAGGATGGCGTGCACGACGAGCTCCCACGGATCCCACGCGCCCGGCAGGCGCATTCCCGGATGGCGTCGCAGGTGCGGGGCCAGCAGGCGGTCGCGCCGCAGGTCCCGCCGTATCAGCTCGGGGTCGGCGTTGAGATCGAACATCGCGCGCGCCCGGGAGACCGCCTGCAGCAGCAGCTCGGGCCGTGACAGCCGTATCCGAGCCTGCAGCGCGTGCTTCTCCGGGCGATGGCTGACTTCCATGACTCCCTGGCAGTCGCGCAATTCGATCGCTCGCCGATACGCGCCGTCCCGCACCGATTCCACGCCGGGAATGGCGCGGGCCGCGAGAAACCCCAGCAGGGCGCTCCAGGCGTACGGGGGGCGATATGCGAGTTGGAACACGTATTCGTCCGGCGCGAATCGCTGCCGGCTTCCGGCGCGTCTCAACTCGCTCGGGGGGCGGCCGTAGCATTGTCGGAAGACATCGTTGAAGCGGCGAATGCTGCCGAAGCCCGATGCGAGCGCCACCTGGGACATCGGCAGGCGGGTATCGCTGATCAGCTGCTTGGCGAAGTGCAGGCGGCGCGTCCGGGCGATCTCGGTGGGCAGCGCGCCGAGGTGGCGCACAAACAGCCGCGAGAGATGCCGTGATGTCACCCCGAGCCGCTCCGCGAGCCTGTCGACTCCGTCCTCATCCAACGCGCCCTCGGCGATGAGCCGCAGCCCGCGGTTCACCGTGGTCGAGCTGCCGTTCCACGCCGGAGTGCCGGGAGCCACCTCGGGGCGGCAGCGCAGACAAGGTCGATATCCCGCATGCGCGGCCGCCGCGGCGCTCGGGAAGAACTGCACGTGGGAGCGCTTCGCGTGCGGCGTCGGGCAGATCGGCCTGCAGTAGACGCCGGTGGTGGTCACGCCGATGAAGATGCGTCCGTCGAAGCGCGCGTCGCGATTCAAACGCGCCTGTTCGCATGTCTGCTCGTCGAGCTCCACGTGCGCGCCCGCTGAAGGAAACACGGCTGGATTCTAACGACATCGCGCCGCGTTTCGCCAGCTCGCAGTGAGGTCCGAATCCAGCCAGCGCGCCGAAGCGCGCGGCGTATATTGACTCGCGCGCGAGCCGGCGGCCGGCGCAGACACGACGCCGCCACCGGTCCGATCCGCAGATCGAACGAATCGTCTCTCCGCAGCGCGGAGGGAAGGGATGCTGTCGCCTCAGGAGTCCAACATGAGAAGCCAATCGAGCGTCGGAGTGATCAGCGCGATCGCCGCCTTGCTCATTGCCGTCAATGCGTACGCGGGCGGCGGACCGCACGTCCAATACCGCGTCGTCAATCTCGGCAATCCGCTGGGAGGGGCGGCAAGTCAGGGAACCACCGACGGTCAGCCGGGTTGGGTCGCCGGTTGGTCGGTCACGGCAAGCGGCACGATGCACGCCGAGCTCTGGAGGCAAGGCGTGCCCACGGATCTCGGAACCCTCGGCGGTCCGTCGCTGAACAGCGCCGTGGCCTGGCCCAACCGCAACCAACACGGGGTGGTCGTGGGCATCGCCGAGACCGACCGCGTGCAGCCGGAGTATGGAGCGCCGGGGCAGAAACAGCCCGAGTGGTGGAGCTGTTATTCCGCGGTTTTCCTCGTTGATGACGGTCATGTCTGCCGCGGGTTCATCTGGCGCGACGGCAGTATGATCGGGCTGCCCACTCTGGGTGGTCCGAACGGCTTTGCGACCGGCGTCAACGACCGCGACCAGGTGGTCGGCTGGGCGGAAAACAACACTCACGATCCGACCTGCGGGATCTTCGATACCATCACTCATCAGGTGCTGCAGTTCGAGGCCGTGATGTGGGTACCGGACCGGGACGATGGGCATGGAGGCGGCGACGGCGGGTACCGCGCGATCGAGCTGCCGCCTTATCCGGGTGACCTCGACGGCGCCGCGACCGCCATCAACCAGCGGGGCGAGGTGGTTGGAATCTCCGGCATCTGCGACGGTGCGATCGGCGGTGCGACTGCCGAGCACATGGTGGTGTGGAAGAACGGCCTCGTGCTGCGCGAGCTGCCTGCGCTCGGCGGCGCCTATTGGAACACGCCCATGGACATCGACGATCGGGGCGATGTCGCCGGTTTCGTGGGCCTTGGCGACG
>JAKAZP010000350.1 GCA_021815905.1 Pseudomonadota bacterium
AGTACGTGCCCGCCGTCCCACCGGCCTGCCCGCCGTCGCGCTCACCGCCGATGCCGACTCCGATGCCGTCCCGAAACGGCAAGGCCCGGGTGAGCAGGTTGAAGGCTTTCGAGGCGCGAAAGAGCGGCGCTTCGGGCCGTCCGGCGCCCGCGGGCAGCCAGTCCTCGACCCAGGGACCGGCGGCGTTCACGACGCAGCGCGCCCCGACCTCGAATTGCCGCCCGGTGAGCGCATCGCGCACCCGAAGTCCCCGGATACGCCCCTCGCGAGCGAGCACCCCGATGGCGCGCACGTAGTTGGCGATGCACGCTCCCGAGGCGGCGGCGGCGGTGATCACCGAAAGCAGCAACCGCTCCGTATCGAGACAGACGGCATCGTGCCAGCCGGCCGCGCCGTTGCACTCGGGGAGCGTGAGACCCGAGAAGGCCTCGCGCGCCTCGCGCCCGCTCAGGAGCTCGCCGCGCGGGAGCCGCCGGTCCTCGCGCACGCCGCGATTGCGATCGCAGCTCGCGAGGTCATTGAGCCACAGCGCCGCGCGCATCACCGAGCGCGCGCGCAGGCCGCGCCCGTGGGTGGGGAGCAGAAATCTCAAGGGCACCACCAGATGCGGCGCGACCCGCAGCCACTCGCGCCGCTCCCGGATCGACTCGCGCATGCGCGGCAGATCGAGGCGCTGCAGGTGCCGCAGTCCCCCGTGGAGCGTGCGCAGGCTGTTGCCCGAGGTCGCGCCGCCGAAATCCCCGGCCTCGATGAGCGCCACGCGCAGCCCGCGGCGCCCCGCCTCCCACGCCGTGCAGGCGCCGTGGATGCCCCCGCCGACCACGGCGAGGTCGTAAGAGCCGCTCGCGAGCGGCTTCAGGTCACGCCGCATGCATGCGCGCTCCCGAGAGCTCCCGATGACCGGCGAAGCGCTCGCGCCAGAGCTCGAACACCATGAGCGCCCAGAGCAGGTGGCTGTGGTTGCGCACCCCCCGCTCGTGCTCGCGCATCAGCCGCTCGGCGACCGCGGGCTCGAACAGCCCTTCCGCGCGCAGCCGCTCGCTCGAGAGCAGCTCGTGCATGAGCGGATTCCACTCGCGGCGGAGCCATTGCTTCATCGGCATGCTGAAGCCCTCCTTGCCGTGACCGAGCACGTGACGGGGCAGGTAGGAGGCGAAGGCGCGCTTCAGGATCCACTTGCGCACGCCGCCGCGGACCTTGAGCCGCGGAGGAATGGCGAGCGCGAGATCGACCATCTCGTTGTCGAGGTAGGGCACTCGCGCCTCGAGCGAGACCGCCATGCTCATGGCGTCGAGCTTGGCGAGGATGTTCTCGGGGAGGTAGAGCCTCAGGTCGCAGCGCATCTGCGCCTCGAGCCGCGCGGATCCGCCGCCCTCGAGCGCGCGCGCGGCCAGCTCCGCGCTCGCTCCCGCCACCTGCTCGCGAAAGGCTCGGGAGTAGAGCCGCGCGCGCTCACCCTCGTCGAGACACATCATCCATCTGAGGTGCTGCCACTCGCGCGGGAGAGTCGCGCCCTCGAGGAAGCGGCGCAGCTGATTGGCGAGGCCCCGCTTGCCCTCTGCGAGCGGCAGCGCCCGCGCGAGGCGCTCGGCGAGCGCCGGCAGCGCCCGCGGCTGCCAGTCGAGGAGCCGCGCGCTCAAGGCGTCCGCGCGATAGGTGTCGTAGCCTCCGAAGAGCTCATCGCCCCCGTCACCGCCGAGGGCCACGGTGACCTTGCGCCGGGCCATGCGCGCGACCAGCAGCGTCGGGAACACCGAGAAATCGGCGATCGGCTGATCGAGCTGCCCCATGACCTCCGGCAGCAGCGCGAGGTAGTCCGGTGTCAGGATCTGGTGCTCGTGCCGGCTGCCGCAGTGCGCGGCGACCGCGCGCGCGTACTCGAGCTCGCTGTAGGTCGGATCGCCGAATCCGATCGAGAAGGTGAGCGGCGGAGCCGAGGACACCTCGCTCATGGCGGCCACGAGGATCGAGGAATCGGTGCCGCCGGAGAGAAACGCCCCGAGCGGCACATCGCTCGCGAGCTGACGGCGCACCGCGCGGAAGAACGTCTCGCGCAGCCGCTCGGCGATCTCGGGCACCGGGATCGTGAGGGGCTCGGAGCGCTCGGGCACGGACCAGAAGCGGCCCTGGCGCACCTTGCCGTCGCCGAAGGTGAGCCAGCCTCCCGGGGCGAGCTTGCGCACGTCCTGAAGGAGCGTCGCGGGCGTCGCGGTGTACTCGAACGTCAGCAGCTGATCGAGTCCGATCGGATCGATGCGGCCCTCCGAGGCGCCCGCGGCGAGCATCGCCTTGATCTCGGAGGCGAAGTAGAGACTGCCGCCGCGGACGCTGTAGTAAAGCGGCTTGATCCCCATGCGATCGCGCGCGAGGAGCAGGCGCCTGAGCGCGCTGTCCCAGAGGGCGATCGCGAACATGCCGTTCAGGCGCGAGAGGAACCCGAGCCCGTACTCCTCGTACAGCCGGGGAATGATCTCGCTGTCGCCGGTGCCGCGCAGGCGGTGACCGCGCGCGGCGAGCTCGCGGCGCAACTCGCGGTAGTTGTAGATCTCGCCGTTGAACACCGCGTGCACGGTGCGCGCATCGTTCGCGACCGGCTGATCGCCGGTGACCAGGTCGAGCACCGCGAGCCGGCGCATGCCGAGCCCGATCCCGGGCTCGACGTGCAGGCCCTGACCGTCGGGACCGCGGTGGCGCAACCGATCGCACATGGTGGCGATGAGCTCGCGCGCGGGCGCGGCTCCTCGGGTGGCGATGCCGGCGATGCCGCACATGGGGATGCCTCAGGCGCGCAGCCGCTTGCGCAGCTGCATTCCGATCTGATTGCGCACGAAGCGCAGGGGCGACTCGAGGGTGGCGAAGCGCTCGAGTGTGACGCCCCGGGAGGTGAGCGCGCGCAGCAGGCTCGCTCCGGGTGTGCGCTCATCGAGCGCGATCGACACGCGAAATCCCATCCGGCCGACCTTGCTCACATCGTGGGGGAAGGGCAGCGGGTCGGTGCCCGGAAGGTCGCGCACCCCGAGCCGCGCCGCCTCGAGGAAATGCCCGGGATACCCCCAGAATGCGGGCCGCCCGCCCTCGTCGCCGAGAAAGAGCGTGGGGCTGCGGAACTCCTCGAGCAGCTCGCGCAGCAGCCGGCCGCGCCGGAAGAACCACTTTCCCGGTCCCCAGGGAATGACCCGCGGCACCCCGAGCGCCGCGGCCTCCGTGAGGATCTCGCGGATGGGACGGCCGTCGGGAAAGCGCCGGCGCGTGCCGAGAACGAGCACCTCGAGACCCTCGCGACAGGCGATCTGCCGCCCGGCGAGGACATAGAGCGTCTGCGTCCCGTTGCGGGTGACGACGGTGAAGTCTTCCGCGGTCGGCAGCACCGACCAGTGCCGCAACGACAGGCCGCGCGCGGCGCTCTCCCCGACCGCCAGCGCCCGCAGCGCGCCGAAGCAGTCATCCGCGGCGCACTCGGCAAAGAGCAGAAAGCACACGAGCGGCTGCGAGCGCCCGAGGCCATTCGCGGCGGCACGGAGATTGACGTGCGCGTTCT
>JAKAZP010000351.1 GCA_021815905.1 Pseudomonadota bacterium
ACATGGGCCTGCTGTGGGTGGCGATGGAAGGCGCGACGCTGTCGACCGTGCTGCTGGTCACGCTCTATCGCACGCCGGGCAGCCTCGAGGCGGGCTGGAAATACTTCATCCTCTGCGGGGTCGGCATCGCCCAGGCGTTATTTGGCACGATCCTGCTGTACTTCGCCGCCGAGAAGGTGCTCGGATCGCAAGGCGTCACGGCGCTGCTGTGGACGCACCTGGACGCCGTCAAATCGCAGCTCGAGCCGAGGGTGCTCGCGCTGGCATTCGTGTTCCTGATGGTCGGCTACGGCACGAAGGCGGGGCTCGCGCCGCTGCACAACTGGCTGCCCGACGCCCACGCCGAGGGCCCGACCCCGATCTCCGCCGTGCTCTCGGGCCTGCTGCTCAACGTCGCGCTCTACGCGGTCGTGCGCTGCAAGGTGCTGGTCGAAGGCGCGCTGCACTCGGCGCTCCCGTCGCGCATGCTCATGGGCTTCGGGCTGCTGTCGGTGGTGCTGGCGGCGCTGTTCCTCTGGCGGCAGCGCGACATCAAGCGCCTGTTCGCATATTCCTCCATCGAGCACATGGGACTCGCCACGTTCGCGTTCGGCATGGGTGGCCCGATCGCCAATTTCGCGGCGCTGCTGCACATGACCGTGCACTCGCTCACCAAGTCCTCGATCTTCTTCAGCGCCGGGCACGCCGCGCAGAAGACGGGCTCGCAGCTCATGGACGACATCCGCGGTCTGATGACGCTCTCGCCCACCGTCGGCTGGGGTCTGATGATGGGCTCGCTCGCCATTCTCGGTCTGCCGCCCTTCGGGGTGTTCGCGAGCGAGTTCCTCATCCTGACGACCGCCATGCGCGAGCAGCCCTGGGCGACGCCGATCCTGCTCGCCGCCCTCGGCATCGCCTTCGCGGCGATCTTCGGGCGCGTGCAGGCGATGG
This sequence comes from Pseudomonadota bacterium, assembly GCA_021815905.1. The sequence continues at coordinate 931 of JAKAZP010000351.1, forward strand.
TGTTCGGCGAGACGAGCGGCCGGCGCCTGCCGCATGCGCCGGCGCTGGTGCCGGTGTTCACGCATCTCGCGCTCGTGCTGCTGCTCGGCCTGTACATACCACCGTATCTCGCACACTGGTACCGCGCCGCGGCGCGCCTCATCGGAGGACCTTGAGATGGCGCGCAGCGGTCGTGCCGGAGGAGAACGGCGGTGCCGGTAAGAGCCTGGTCGGAGCGCGCGCGGCCGCTGCCGGGGCCACTGCCGGCGCGCGGACTCGCGGTGGATCGCGGGCAGTGGCTGCAGCTCGCGCGCGATGTCGCGGCGGCGGGCGGCCGGCTGCTGTCTCTGTGGGCGAGTCGCGCGAGCGAGGAGCGGACAGAGAGGGGTCCGCCCGGGGCTTGCGCGGCGCAGGAACCGTGCAGCGCGATGCTCGATGCCGCCGCCGCCGACTCCCCGGCAGTCTACGCCGCCTATCTGCACGAGACCGGCGTGCTGGTCGCCGAGCTGACGCTCGGTGCGGCCGGCGGCGCCGGGATCGAGTATCCGGGTCTCGAGGAGATCTTTCCCGCCGCTTCGCGCATGCAGCGGGCGGCGTTCGACGTGGGCGGGATCCGCTCCAGCGATCCCGACCGCCGTCCCTGGCTGATGCACGCGGGCGCGTACGATTTCGTTCGAGTCGACGGCAACGGCGTGCACGAGATCGCGGTCGGTCCGGTCCACGCGGGAGTGATCGAGCCCGGACACTTCCGCTTCTCGGTCGTCGGAGAGAAGGTGCTGCGGCTCGAGGAGCGGCTCGGCTACGTGCACAAGGGCATCGAGCGGCGCTTCACCGAGCTGCCGGTGCTCGAAGGTCATCGCCTCGCGGCCCGCGTGTCGGGCGATTCCGCGGTGGCATTTTCCTGGGCCTACTGTCAGGCACTCGAGAGTCTGACCGGATCGCCCGTGCCGCCGCGCGGCCTGTGGCTGCGCGCGGCCTTCCTCGAGCTCGAGCGCATCGCCAACCATCTCGGCGATCTCGGGGCCCTCGGGAACGACGCGGGCTTCGCCTTCGGTCTCGCGCAATTCTCGCGCCTGAAGGAGCGGCTGCTGCGCGCCCAGCAGTCGGCGCTCGGGGAGCGCTATCTGCTCGACGCCGTGGTGCCCGGCGGCTCGGGATTCGAGCTGACTCCCGCCGGGGCCCGCGCGCTGCTCGAGACCGTCGAGAGGACCTGCGCGGAGGCCGCCGAGCTTCGAGTCATCTACGACGAGCACGCCGGTGTGCGGGATCGGTTCGCCGGCACGGGACGCCTCGCTCCGCAACTGGCGGCCCGGCTGGGGGTGCTCGGACTCGCGGGCCGCGCCAGCGGCCAGACGTTCGATGCGCGGGTCGACTTCCCGTGTCCGCCCTACGATGAGCTGGCGCCGTCGAAAATCGTCCACGGCGGCGGCGATGTCGCCGCGCGGGTCGCCGCGCGCTTCGATGAGCTCGTGGAGTCCGGCCGGCTGCTCGGACGGATCCTCGGCGAGCTGCCGGCGGGCCCCCCGCGGGCCGAGCCCGATGCCCCGCCCGCGGGCGCCTTCGGCGTCGGCCTGATCGAGGGCTGGCGCGGGCCGGTGCTGGTCGCGCTCGAAGCGGGGGCCGGTGGCTCGATACGCCGCTGCCATCCGCACGATCCTTCCTGGCAGGCCTGGCCGGCGATCGAGCACGCCATCCTCGGCAACATCGTGCCCGACTTCCCGCTCATCAACAAATCCTTCAATCTCTCCTACAGCGGAGTCGATCTCTGACATGAAGCGACGACCCTATGCCCGTGCCTCAGGAAGCCGGCGTCCGTCATGATCAGGACATTGCGAAAGATCGGCGCCGTCGGCCTGGTGTCGGAATCCGCTCCCGGAGCGGATCCGCTGCTGCGGCTGCGGCGTGCCCTCGACGAGCGCATCGCCGCCGTGCTCGGCCGCTCGCTCTGCATCCGGCACGTCGACGCCGGCTCCTGCAACGGCTGCGAGCTCGAGATCCACGCCCTCGGAAACCCGATCTACAACCTCGAGGGCTGCAACATCCGCCTGGTCGCGAGCCCCAGGCATGCGGATCTGCTGCTGGTCACGGGGCCCGTGGCGGCGAACATGGAGGCGCCGCTGCGGCGCACCTACGAAGCGACACCGGACCCGAAGCTGGTCGTGGCGGTGGGCGACTGCGGTTGCACCGGCGGAATATTCGGCGAGCGGGGCGCCTCACGAGGCAGGATCTCGAACGTCATTCCGGTGGACGTCGCGGTGCCGGGATGCCCGCCGAGCCCCACGCGCATCCTGCAGGCCGTGCTCACCGCCATCTCCGGCCCTGCGCGCGCCGGCGAGGCGCAGCCTGACTCGGCTTTACACGGCAGCTGACATACGGTAGGTTCAATCCGGTATGTCCCGCCCGGCAAAGACGCGCACGAAGCTCCCGCTGAAACCCCGTGTCACGGGGCCGCTCGCGGACTTCGCGCATCCGGGATAGCGTCGAAGTCCTGAGAGATTCAGAGGCCCCGCCGGCAACGCCGTCGGGGCCTCGTCGTTTTCGGAGTGTACACATGCAATCTGAGCGTGGGGCCGGCGGCAAGCCGGTGGTGGCCATCGTCGGCGCGACCGGCGCCGTCGGGGTCGA
>JAKAZP010000352.1 GCA_021815905.1 Pseudomonadota bacterium
CTCCGAATCCATCACCGCGGGCTCGATCTGCCGGTGCTCCGATTCGGTGACCGAGGCCAGAAACTCCCCCGGACGCCGCGACCTCGAGCGTGAGATGCGCACGACCTCCCGCTGGCCGATCAGGCGAGAGGCGAATTGCGAGGTGCCGCCGTGCTCGCTTGCGGAACAGCGCAGGATCAAGGAATTTCCACAATTCTCCACGATCGTTTGCGCTTCCCCCTTGCCGTACGTCGTCGAGACCTGCGCGACCGACTGAAATCCGAGGACGCAGCGGCCGCCGAATTTTCGCAACCGCGCCAGCGCATCCTTCAAGCCGTCGATCTGCCCGAGCGCATCGAGCTCATCGACCACGAACCACAGCTTCCGATCCGCCGGGGGCTGACTCATCGCCTCGAAGATCCCGATCCGCATCCACGCCGAGACGGTCGAGCGCAGCGCCGCGATCTGGCCGGCCCGATACGGGATGAAGAGCACCCCGCTTCCCGAGCGCACCCATTGCTTCACCGAGAGCGGCTGCGACTCCTGGCGGGCGATGTGCTGCAACGCGCCGACCCCGGAGGTCAACACGGAGCGGATGGAGTCGAGCATCCGGTCGTTGTGCTCCTCGAAGAAGGCCTGCGCGGGCGTGCCCCCGGTCAATATCTGCAGGTCGCTCTTCTTCGAGGTGACGAGCAGCTCGAAGAGCTCCTTCACGTCCGAGACTCCTGCCGCCCGTGCCTGGCTGGTCACGGCGCAGAAGAGCGTGCGTGCGTACCCGCGCCAGCTCCTGTCCTGCCCCTCGTGATCCGGAATGAGCGCCAGGGCGAGCTGATCGATGTCGTACTCCTCGCGGATCTCCCCGAAGAGGTCCCACTTGGCCCCGCCCGCCTCGAACGGGCTGAGGATCACATCGCCGCGGCGCGCATCGAAGAAGCGCGCCAGATAGCCGCCGTCGGGATCGGCGATGATGGCGCGGTCGCCGCGGCGCAGCGCGCCCGAGAGCAGCTCCGCGATGGCGGTGCTCTTGCCGGCGCCCGTGGTGCCCATCAGCTTGAAGTGCTTCGTCTCATCGGCGGCGGGCACAGGAACGCCCGCCAGCGTGATCCCGCAGCGATGCTCCCTCGCCGACCGGCCGCGAGCGCGCCCCCTGGCCCGCCAGGCGCCCCGCTCGACGGCCGGGTCCTCTGCGTCGAGGACCGTCGTACCCCTGACATGACCGTCCTCGTCGTGATCTGGAGTACTGAGCACCTTGCCGCCGCCATAGCCGAGGAATCCGCCAAGACCTGCGCCGACCGCGAACTCCACCGCCCCGCCTCCGGCAGCGTGCATGGCGTGAAGCACGGGACTCGCCACGGACATGGCGATCCCAGTCGCGGCCATCAGCGTTCCCGCGACCGCCGGGGAGGCGACGAAGGCGCGCCACTGCGCCCGTCCCCGCACCAGCGCCGCGAGCATCGGCACCTGCACCGATGCGAATTGCAGCGCGAGTCCCGGCCATCCCCGCACCGCCTCCTGCGCCATGGCGCCGATTTCGGTCAACATCCGCGCGGCTCCGCGGGGCGGGCTTCACGCGCCAGCGCCGCCGCGCCGGCCCGAGGCCGGTACCAGATCTCCTTGATATAGCGCTCGTGGCGCTCCACGCCGCACTGGATGACCACATCGATGAGCCGCCTCAGCAAGCTGCGGATGTCGCGGCGGGCGAGCTGCCGGCCGCCCTCGCTTTGCTTCACGAGCAGCACCAGCTGCTCGAACGCCAGGGCGGCACTGGAGGCGTGAATGCTGGTGATCGAGCCGGGATGGCCCGAGTTGACGTTGCGAAGGTAATCAAACGCCTCTTCGGCCCGCAGCTCCGCAAGCAGAATGCGATCGGGCTTCATCCTGAGCGTCGCCTCGAGGAGCTGCTTCGCAGTCACGCGCGCGAGACCCTGATCGTCCTTGCTGTAGAAGAGCCGCACGTGGTTGGGATGAAGGTCCAGCACGAGCTCCGGCGCATCCTCGATGGTGACCAGCCGCTCGTGCGCCGGGATCTCCCGGATCAGCGCCTTGGTCCAGGTGGTTTTCCCGGATCCGGTGGGACCGGAGACGAGGATGTTGCGCCGGCTTCGCACCGCGAGGCGCATGAAGGCCTCGTAGCTTCGCTCCGCCAGCAGTCCGCGCAGCTCGATCTCGACCTCCTCGGGGCCGCTCGAGGCCGCGCGCGTCTTCAGGAAGATCCCGCGCTGTGTGAGCTCGCCGACCGACCAGACCTCCCGGGAGGGACGGCGGATGTTGACGGCGACACACCCCTGGGTCGTCGCCGGGGGCAATGCGATCTGCACGCGCTCTCCGCTCGGCAAAGATGCGCTGAGGAGCGGAGAGGTCTCATCGATCCGCTGGCGGCTGAAATTCGCCACCAGCTTGGCGAAGCGGCGGCACCAGATGAGGTCGGCATATCCGGCCGGCTCGCTGCGCCAGCCGCCACGGGTCTCCAGGAAGACCTCCGACGGCCGGTTGATGCAGATCTCCATGACATCCGGGCGGCAGAGCAGCGGACGCAGCGGACGCAGGAGCAGCTCGAGCGCCGAGGCATATTCCCTGGCCGTGCCCGCCTCGGGACCGGCCCGCTCGCCGGCGCCCGACCGCTCCTTCGAAGGCGCGCCAGGGCTAGCGGGGCTCGAGCTCATAGACCGACCTGAAGTCGACATCGCGGGCCACGAGGACCTGGATGCGCGCGCCGTTGCGGACCCGGATGGTCGGCGGAATGTCGATCGTGCTGCGCAGGATTCCGCTCAACACGTCCTCGGATCCCGTGGGATCGAGGATCACGGCGCCGCCGCGGGAGGAGGACTCCATCTGCGACTGCACGGCGCCATCGAGGGTGGAGACCAGCGCGGCAGCGCCGAAGCGCTCCCAGAAGTGACGGTCGACCTTCCCCGCGAGCCCTGAGCGCCCCAGCGCATCGGTGCCCGGGGAATCGAGCCGCACGACCACGCCTTGCGGCGTGCGCGCCTCGGTCCAGAGGACGAAGACCCGTGCCTGGCCCTGACGGACCTCGCCGCGGGTTTCACCGATCAACTGCGTGCCCCGCTCGAGCAACACCACCGTTCCATCGGCACTGAATGTGTCCGTTGCCGTGACGCACGTGGTCATCCCCGGCAGCGTCGAATCGATCGCGGTCTCCAGAGTGCAATCGATGAAGGTGCCCTTCGGCAGCAGCAGGTGTCGGGTCGGAAGGAGCTGCGCCTGGGTTGCCGCGAATACGCCGGGGCGCAACAGTCTTCGCAACGGACCGCCGGTCGCACCGATTGCGCCCGCCGCGCCGGAGGCTGACGATCCCACCTCCTCCGGACTGCCCGCGAGGCGCTCGAGAGGCGCCCGCGCAAACACGGCGCCCGATAGACGCCGTTCGAGTGCCTGCTGGCGTGGAGACGGCTGCGCGCGCATCCCGTAGCCGGAAGGCGGCGGCTGCGGCGCACGCGCGAGCGGCGGCTCGAGGAGCGAGGCCGGTGGCAGCGCGGCCGCGGATTGCACAGCCGCTGACTGCAGCGCCGGGACCGCCGCCACCGGCG
>JAKAZP010000353.1 GCA_021815905.1 Pseudomonadota bacterium
CGGCAGTGATGTAGGCGGCCGCCGGAGAACACAGAAACGCGACTGCATTCGCGGTGTCCTCCGGCAGCCCGCAGCGCCGCAGCGGAATTCGATTGCGCATCCGTTCCCGGTATTCCTCGAGGGTGAGCCCGAGTTTCTTCGAAAAATACTCGTTCTGCCACGCACCGAGACCGGTCGTGACGTGATTCGGGCACACGTTGTTCACCGTGATGCCGTGCGGCCCGAGCTCGATCGCCGCCGAGCGCACGAGGCCCACGAGTCCGTGCTTGGAAGCGCAGTAGGCGGCGGCATGAGGAAAACCGGATTTGGCCGCCTGACTCGCGATATTGATGATGCGTCCGCCCCGGCCTGCGCCGATCATCCGCCTCGCCGCGGCCTGGATTCCATAGAAGCAGCCCGAGAGATTCACCTCGAGCACCGTTCGCCAGGTCTCGACGCTCACCGCGAGGAGCGGCCCCATGAGATAGCCGATGCCCGCATTGTTGACCCAGATGTCGAGCTGTCCGAAGCGCTCGCAGGCGAAAGCGGCAAGCGCCTCGACCCGACCCGGATCGCGCACGTCGCAGCCGAATGTGTCGATCGGCGAGCCGGTCTGCGCGCGAATGACCCCGGCGAGACGATCCATCTCGTCCCTGGATCCGGTCATTCCCTGAGGCAGCGCCGGATCGGTCGATGCGCCGACGTCCGAGATCACCACGCTGCAGCCGGCGCGCGCAAGGCGTGCCACGATCGCCGCGCCGAGTCCGCCCGCGCGACCGGCGCCGGTCACCACGGCGACCTTTCCCTTCAGGTCGCTCACGGAGCGCGCTCCGGCTGAGGAACGGGCTCGGTGAGAAGGAAGCAGGCTTCGGCGAGCTCGCCGAAGCGAGCCGCCATGGCCCGCATGCCCGCGCTGGCCACCTCGGCGCCGAACCGGTTCATGTCGGAAACGTCGATGACCTCGGCGTATTGATAGGGGGAGGTCGTGTCAGAGCCGAGCACACCGCAGATGCGGTATGCATCGAATCGCTCGACGCTCGATAAGCCGCGCACCGTGGGCAGATCCGTCTCTCGCGCCCAGCGCTCGTACATTTCCCGCGTGACGCCGGGCTTGAGATTGAAGAGCACGAGGATCCGGGTCATCGCCCATCGCCTGCGGGCGCCGGAATGGCGTCGAATTTCCGGTCAGGCATCATGGCGTCATTGTATACGCCTCCGCCCTTTGCGGCGCAATCGGAGCCATCTCTTGACCCACGACGCCTGTATTTGTATACAATCCAGCGCGCAGAGAACGACGCCGGTGCGCGGATGCCCGCCGCATTTCTCCCGGCGAGTGCAGGGCACGCGCGCGCCGCGCGCGCCATTCGCGTGTCGTCCCGGATCCAGGCGCGCAGACGATGAGCACCAACATCGAGCCTCGCGCACGGCCGAGACGTCACGGCGCGGGAGGATGCCGAAGGCCGCCGCGTTGAGTCGGCGCCGCGGCCGGCTCGGTGACGCACGACGACGATGTTCCAAATCGATTCGCCTTTTGCTATAAGATGCATACATATCATCGGCGGCCCCGGGGGAGTCTCTCATGACGAAGTTCAACCGCTCGATTGCAGCAACCGTCGCGTCGCTGATCGGCGCGTGCGCAGCGTGCGCCGGCGCCGCCGCCGCCGATCAGGCGACGACCAGCGGCGCGGCGAGCGCCTCGCAAGGCGAGGCGTCGCAGTCGGGCATGCTCGAGACGATCACCGTCACCGCGCAGCGCCGCAAGCAGAACCTGCAGAACGTCCCGATCTCGGTCACCGCCTTCTCGGCCAATCAGCTCGCGACCCAGCAGATCACCACGACGGTGGATCTGCAGAACTACGTTCCGAACATGTTCGCCGCCAACAACGTCGGACAGGGGTCCGCCAACGTCTATTACCTGCGCGGCCTCGGACAGACCCAGTCCTTTCCCACATTCGAGCCGCAGGTCGGCACGTATGTCGACAACATCTATATCGCCCGCCAGAACGCCAATAACTTCGCGCTGTTCGGCGTGCAGAGCGTGCAGGTGCTCAACGGCCCCCAGGGCACTCTGTTCGGCCGTAACTCCACCGGCGGAGCGATCGTCGTCACGCTGCAGAAGCCCGGACACACCTTCGGAGGCGATGCCGAGGTGAGCTACGGCCAGGTCGGAAGCTCCGGCGCATCGGACGTCTACACCGCGAAGGCCGCGGTGAACATTCCCATCACCCAGTCGCTGCTGACGCGCACGTCGATCTACGGCATCACCGACAACGGTTACGTCCATGACCTGACCACGCACCAGCGCCTGAACAGCCGGAACAATTTCGGAGTACTCGAGGCCGTCACCGTCCTGCCCTCCTCGAGCGTGCGCTGGGACCTGTCCGCGGACTATGAGCGAAACAACGACGCCAACGTGCTGAACCAGCCGGGCCCCGGGGGCGAGCGCATCTCCTACAGCGGCTTCAGCGTGATCGGCGGCGCACTGAAGCCGTACCTCACGGGATCGAAGGCCGCCCTCGGCCAGGGAGCCGTCGTCACCAGCTACGGTCTCGCGTCCAATCTCTCCTTCGAGATCGGCAACGGCACGCTGGATTTCATCACCGGGTACCGCGGGCTGCATCAGGAGCTGGCGGCGGATTTCGCCGCCGCGGTTCTCGGGAACCTGGCGGTCGCCGATGCCATACCGACCGGAGAGATCGCGCTTGCCCAGAACCTGAAGAACCACCAGGTCTCGCAGGAGATCAAGTGGCACGACGTCGTGGGCCGGCTCAACTACACCGCCGGCCTGTACTACCTCTACGAGGAGAACGGCAACGACTATGGGCAGGTGCTGGGTCTCGGACCGGCTTTCGCATTTCCGATCAATGACCAGTACTTCAGAAACGATACGACTTCCATAGCCGCCTACGCCCAGGGCGACTACAAGATCACCCACGCGCTCACCCTGACTCTCGGCGGACGCATCACGAACGAGAAGAAGAACGTGACGGCCCATCCGAACGCGCCGGGTCTCGGCTACACGACGGCCCAGATCCAGGGTGTCGGCTATCCCACGCACCTCGAGACCAATCAGTTCACCCCACGGCTCGCGCTGCAATATCAGTTCAACCCGGATCTGATGGTATTCGCGTCCGCCACCCGGGGATTCCAGGGCGGCGGATGGAACGGCCTCACCGGCACGAATCCCGTCGACTTCAACCCCTTCCGTCCGGAGACGGTCTGGTCGTACGAGACCGGCTGGCGCGCGACGCCGACCGAGCGAGTGCGATTCAATTCGACCTTCTTCTACGAGGATGTAAAGGACGACCAGCTGCTTTACGACAACCCGCATACACGCTCGTTCGACACCAGCAACGGAGCGAGCATGTACGGATACGGGGTCGAGTCGCAGATCGAGTGGCGCCCCATCGATCCGTTGACGCTGAGCGCCACCGTCAGCGCGATGAAGGCGGGCTTCTACGCCCCGACGACCTTGATCACTTCGCAGCAGGCTCAGTGCCGCGCGGGTGTGGCCTCGAGCTGCAGCGCGGGCATCGT
>JAKAZP010000354.1 GCA_021815905.1 Pseudomonadota bacterium
CCTCGACTGACGTGACCGACGCGCTGCCGGCGTTTGCCCTGTTCCTCGGCACTTGGAGCTATGCGCACCTGGTCGGCAATCGCACCGGCAACAGCGAGGCGTGGAACATGCTCGAAGCGGGCGGACTCTCCTTCATCAGCGCCTATGCGATCAAGTACACCGTCGGTCGGCAGCGTCCCTACCAGACCCGAAACCCCAACGCGTGGTTCAGCGGCGGCGACTCCTTCCCCTCCGAGCATGCCACCGCGGCCTTCGCCGTCGGCACGGTGTTCGCCGAATCGGGCAACCCCCGATATCTGTGGCTTCGTCGGACGATCGGCTACGGAATCGCCGCGTACACGGCCTACCTGCGGGTGAAGGCCAACGCCCACTGGCTCTCGGATACCGTCGCCGGCGCGGCGCTCGGCATGGCCACGGCGCACTTCGTGATGGATCGCAGCAACGCGCGCGAGCGGGCAGACTCGTCGGTGTCCGTGGTTCCGGTGCCGGGCGGAGTCATGCTCGCCTACTCGGCCAACTTCGACGACTAGGCGCCCCGCCCGGCTGGCGATCGCCGTGGCGAGCACGTCCCCCCGGCGAGCGGATTCCCGCGATCGCTTCCGGAGAATAGCCGCAGGGCCCTAGGGCACTCGGCGCGCATCGCCCCCGAGCCAGCGCACCTCGCCCTCGCAGGGATCGACGATCGATCCGAGTCGCTCGGCCCGATCGAGCGTGCGCAGCAGCGCAAAGCCGCGAACCTCCCATCCGGGCAGCGCCTCGCGAACGCGAGCCGCCGCGGCGAGCAGTGTCCTGCCGCGGGTCACGACATCATCCACCAGCAGCACCCGAAGGCGCGTGGGCGCCGCGCGACGCTTCGGGCGCACAGCCGCCGGCTCCATCCCGAAGGACGCATAGTGCGCGAGCACCGAGGGACGCTCCCCGGCCGGCGCGAACGCCGACTTCCTCACCGCATGGCAGCGCCGCAGGAGAGGCCATACGGCCTCGGCGAGCCCGAGCTCCGCGAGACACCAGGAGAGACGCTCGCCGACCCACGGTCCGCGCGCGGCGGGCTGACTCCGCGGCACGGGAACGAGCAGCACGTCCGGGCCAAAGAATGCGCCGAAGCGTCCATTTGCCCGCCACTGCCGCCACACCAGCGCCGCCGCGTGCGCGAGAAAGCGCTCATCCGCCGACTTCAGACGCGCGCGGAGCGCCCGCCCCTCCTCACAGTGCGCGCCGGCGCCGAAGGGCGAGTAACCGAGACAGGAAGCGAACGCGAGACTCTCGATCGGCGGCGACGCCGAAGCCGGCCTCGCGCCCCGTTCCCCGAGCCGCTCAGCGCGAAAAGTCGTCGCCGCGGGAGCGGCGCTCGGGACCGCCCGGGTGGGTCTCCCGGGTGGATGAGCGGTCGTGGGATCGATCGGGCCCGGCAGTGGGTCTTTCCGCCTCCTTGGCGCGCAGACGCTTCCACGCCTCCACAGCCCGTCGCCGAATCTCCTCGAGAGGCGTCCGCGCCTCCCGCTCGCCTTCCGGATTCGCCGGTCCCTCGCTCGCGCGGTAGCGCCGCCATTCCTCGACCGCCTGACGCCGCAGCTTCTCGGTGTCCCGGGATGCGGGCGCCGTGCGTGCAGGGGTTGCCGTCGGCTCGCGTACGGGGGCTGCAGGCAGCGCGCGCGCCGCCGAGTCCTGTGCTCGAGCCGTCCGCTGCGGGTCCTGCGGCTCGGGCGCAATCCCCGCAAGCGCCCGCTGCTCGCGCGCCGCGACCCGCGCGCGGTAATCGGCGCGAATGCGCTCGGCCACCTCGCTCCGCTCGCCCCGCCGCTCGGCGGCGATCGCCGCCCGGGGCAGATGCGGCATGGGCTCGCGGTCGATTCCCTGCGCCTCGAGGCTCCGGTGATCGACACGCGCCTCGACTTTCGCCTCGCGGAGCGCTTCGTTGGCGAGCTCCGCCCAGCGCCGCCTCAGCGTCACGAACTCCTGCCGGGAAGGCGGCAGTCCCAGCTCGCTGCGCACTTCGCCCTCCATGTCGATGCCTGCCTTGGCTCCGAGTCCCTCCGCCGTGAGCTCACGCGTGGTGGCGAGCAGATGCGCGTGAAAGTTTCGCGCATCGCCGCCGGGCCGCGGCTCGTGGACTGCAAGATCTACCGCGACGTTGTAGCGCTCGGCAATCTCGCGCGAGAAGGCCCGGGCGAGGGCCACGCGCCGCTCGGCGGAAAGCTCGGCGGGGAGCGCAACCTGGTATTCCCGCGCGACGCGCGAATCGCTGCGGGCCTCGGCGCTCTCGGCCGCATTCCACAACCGCGCCCGATCGCGCGCCCAGCCCGCCGCCGCGCCGGAGCTCTCCAGGGTCGCCGGCAGGAAGATCTCCTTGTGCAGCACATCGGTCCGAGCGCTGTGATTGAAGAGCCGGCCGGTGCGCTCATCGCGAATACTCTCCCCGGCGCGGTAGGCGGCCGCGCTCGTCGCGCTCCTTCCGGTGCTGCGCGTGACCGGAGTGATCTCGAGACGATAGATCGCCATGGCACGTCCTCGCCGTCGGTTACGGGCGACCCTCGCCCGGCCTCGAGCCCCTTGCGCGAGGCAGTCGCACCTTGAGCCACACCGGCGAAGCGGCGCTCTTCAAGTAGCCCGTGAGATCCGGGAGCTGCTCGAGCTCGGACGGCAGCACCGCGCTCTCCGTCACCCGCTGCTCGCTGACGCTGTGGGACCGGCGGCGCTCCCGCCCCCCGAGCACTCCCGCGCCGTCGCGTCCGCGGGAGGTCGAGCGCCGCAGGACCTCGCGCTCGCCGATCAGGCGCGAGGCGAACTGCGCGGTGCCGCCCTGCTCGCTCGCAGAGCAGCGCAGGATCAAGGTGTTGCCGCAGTTCTCCACGATCGTCTGCGCCTCCCCGCGCCCGTATGTGTTGGAAACCTGCGCGATCGACTGGAAGCCGAGGACGCACCGGCCGTCGAATTTTCGAAGCCGCGCCAGCGCGTCCTTCAGGCCATCGATCTGACCCAGGGCGTCGAGCTCGTCGACGATCAGCCACAGCCGCTCCGCCGGACGATTCCTCGCCATCACCTCGAAGATTGCGAGCCGGAGCCAGGTCGCGATGATGGTGCGCAGCGCCGCGATCTGATCCGCCCGATATGGCATGAACAGTGTCCCGCGACCGCCGCCGATGAAGTCACGCACGGAGAACGCCCGCGCGCGCTGCGCCTGCACGTGCTCGAGCGCCGCCGCGGCCGAACCGGCCACGGATCGGATGGAGCCGAACATGCGCGCATTCTCGGGATCGAGAAACGGCTGCGCCGGGGTGCCCGCCACGAGCGGGCGCAGCTCCGCGCTCGGAGCGACCGCGATCAGCCGCCAGAGCTCGGCGGCCTCGCGCCGGCCGCCTTCGTGGCAGCGCCGTGCGAGCGCGCTCAGGTACGTTCTGGCGTAGCCGCGCCATTCGCGCCCCGACGCGTCCTCCGTCGAGGGAACGAGACTGCTCGCGAGCTGCTCGGCGTCGTACGGCTCGCGGATCTCTGAGAACGGATCCCACTTCACC
>JAKAZP010000355.1 GCA_021815905.1 Pseudomonadota bacterium
CGAAGACCTCGCGCCAGCGGCGCCGGCGGCGAAGACGGTAGGAGTTGTCGAGCGCGTGTCCCGCTTCGTGCCTCAGGATACGCATGAACGAGCGCGAGTTGCCGCCCTCGACTTCGTGCATGATGCGCCGCTCGAGCCGCTCGAGCCGCGGATGCGCGAGGTAGAACGGTACGGCGATGCCGGGCACGCCGTCCGGCGAGAACCACTCCTCCGCGATCCAGACGTGGGGCTTGAAGCCGATGCCGCGGCTTTCGAGCTCCCGGTACAGGCGCCTCACGTAGGGCGCGAGCCGGGAGCGCTCGACCTTCAAGCCGAGGTCGCAGAGCCGCATGGCGAGCAGCGTCTCGTCCGATAGCCGGGCCCACGGTGCGCGCCATCGGGGCGGGGACCGGTGCACCGTGCGAGAGGTAGAGGAGGCTGGGCGAACCATGGGCGCGGCATCGTGGCGGTGCCGGCAAGCTTACCGTACCGGCGGACCCCCTGTCCCCCTCGCCCCGGGCCGCATCCTCCCGACGCTAGGCGTGCGCGGCGTACAGGCGCTGCGCGAGCTCCTCGATCAGGCCGATCCTCGCGAGGTCGCGCCGCCACGCGAGCGGAATGGCATGAGCCGTGTAGTACGCGCCTGCGAGCTGCCCGTACACCGCTGCGGCCACATCCGAGCGCTCTCCGAGATTCGCGGCGAGGAGCGCCCCTTCGCGGAACGTGAGCGTCCGGTCGAACGCCGAGAGCGCGGCCTCGAGCGCATGCACCACGGTGCTGCCCGCGCGAATCCGCTCGCGCGGCTTGCTCCGCCAGCCGGCCGAGCCGAGCGCCTGGATCCGAGGCCGCAGCGCCGCCACGTCGAGCCCCGCGAACCCCCGCTGCGGCGCGAGCACCTCGTCCTTCGGCCGACCGCTCAGCGCCGCGTGGAGCATGGCCGCGAAGAGCCGGCAAGCCTCGAGGACGGCGGGCGCCTGGCAGGTGACGCGCGCGGCATCACCGGCGAGCCGCACGGCCTGCCCGGGATCCGCGAAGGCGAACATCACGGCCGGCGCCACGCGGGATAGGGGCTCCGGATCGAGCTGGCGCGGCTCGTGCGAGCCCGAGAACCGCTGGCGCCGCCAGCGGGCGGCTCCGAGAGCGCGTCTCACGCTCGGCGTGACCCCGACGCTCTCGCCGGTCGCCGAGAGGTGGCCTGTCTGCAGCCAGCGATCGTAGCGCTCGACCTGATCGGCCGCATCGAACGCCCTGCGCACCGCCAGACTCTCGGCGAGACAGAGCGCCATCGCCGTATCGTCGCTCCAGGCGCCCGCGGGCAGCGCGAAAGGCCCGCCGCCGAGCGGTGCCGTCACCGGCTCGAACGTTCCCGCAACCCGGTCCTGCGTCGCGACGGCCAGCGCATCGCCCACGGCGAGTCCGACGAGCGCGCCGCGGAAGCGGTCCGCGAGGCCGGCTGCCTGCGGCGCCGGCCCTTCGGTCCCGCCCGCGAGCGCGGCTCGCCGCACCCACCCGCGCACGTACTCGGCCTGGCTCGCCGTCTCGGGCACCGAGGACGAGACGCCTGCGCGGGCGCTGGCCCGCGAGGCGCGGTTCAGAGCCGCGAGCGCCTCCTCTCCGGACAGCCCCTGCTCGACGAGGAGACAGCCCACGACGGTGCCCGTGCGTCCGATGCCCGCGCGGCAGTGGACATAGAGACGCCGTCCCTCCTCGAGCGAGGTCTCGATGAGTGCGAGGATCCGCCGCATCTCGGCCGGATCGGCCGGGACCGAGTGGTCGCGGATCGCGTGCCGATGGTGCTCGATGCGGCCCGGCAGCCACTGCGCGTATGCGGGAAGCTCGTGGGTCTCGGTGAGGTCGACGATGCGGTCGACTCCCGCGGCGAGGAGCCGCTCGAGGCGCTCGCGCGTCGCGCCCGCATCGAGGCTCGCCGGATAGCCGCCGGCGAGCAGGCGGCCCGGCAGCACCCAGTAGCTCTCAGGCAGGGGTGCAGCGGGCAGCGAGCTCATGCTCTTCGGCATCGCAGAGGGGCGCGATCCGCCGAGCGTCGAGTGCGGCGAAATCGCTGAGGCGCGGGTCCGCGAGATGCGCGGGCTCGACGCGGCGCAGCGCCGAGAAAATCGACTCGGTGCGCCCGGGATGCTCGCACTCCCAGGCGGCGAGCATGCGCTTCACCGCGGCGCGCTGCAGGTTCTCCTGCGAGCCGCAGAGCCGGCAGGGAATGATGGGGAAAGCCCGGGCGCGAGCATAGCGGGCGATGTCGCGCTCGCTCGCGTACGCGAGCGGCCGGATGACGATGTGGCGGCCGTCGTCCGAGAGCAGCTTCGGTGCCATCGCCTTCAACCGTCCCGCGAAGAACAAGTTGAGGAAGAACGTCTCGACGATGTCGTCCCGGTGATGGCCGAGCGCGATCTTGGTCACGCCGTGCTCGGCGGCGAAGCGGTACAGCGCTCCGCGGCGCAGGCGCGAGCACAGCCCGCACATCGTCTTGCCCTCGGGGATGACCCGTTTGACGACGCCGTAGGTATCCTGCTCGATGATGTGGTAAGGCACGCCGAGCGAGGCGAGGTACCGCGGCAGCACCTCGGCCGGGAACCCCGGCTGCTTCTGGTCGAGATTGACGGCGAGCACACTGAACGAGACGGGCGCGCCGCGCTGGAGCGACAGCAGGATGTCGAGGAGCGTGTAGGAGTCCTTGCCGCCCGACAGGCAGACCATGACGCGGTCGCCGTCCGCGATCATCCCGTAGTCCGCTATCGCCCGGCCGGCGAGGCTGCGCAGGCGGGCTTGCAGGCGCTGGACGGTGCGCGAGGGCGCGGCGCCGGGAGGCTCTGCGCTCATTCAGGCGGCGGCGATGCTTGCGGCACCCTCGAGGTACTTGCCCTCGAGGTAGCGCACGAAGGGCGCCGCCGAAAGCTGCTTGCCGGACGCGGCGGCGAGCAGCTCGTGCACGGAGAGCTTCGCGCCGACACCGTGCACGTGCTGGCGCAGCCAGCCGTACAGCCCCGAGAACTCCCCGCGGGCGATATCTCCCTCGAGGCCGGGCACCTGCGCGCGCAGGCACTCGTAGAGCTGCACGGCGATCACCGCTCCGAGGGCGTACGAGGGAAAGTAGCCGAACGACCCGACGGCCCAGTGGATGTCCTGCAGGCAGCCCTCCGCGTCGTTGCCCGGCCGGATGCCGATGCGCTGCTCCATCCCGGCGTTCCACGCGTCCGGCAGGTCCCGCACCGCGAGCTCCCCGGAGAGCAGCTTCTTCTCGAGCTCATAGCGCAGCAGGATGTGCAGCGGATAGGTGAGCTCGTCCGCGTCGACCCGGATGAGGCTGCGCCGCACCCGCGTGAGGTGCGCGTACACGTTCTCCGCGTCCCATTCGGGGCCGCTCACGCCGAAGTGCTTGGTGATGAGCGGAGCCAGGTACTGCACGAACGGGCGCCCGCGGCACACCAGCATCTCGAGCAGCAGCGACTGGCTCTCCTCGAGCGCCATGCCGCGGTCGCGGCCGACCGGCTGGTCGCGCCACTCCTGGGGCAGG
>JAKAZP010000356.1 GCA_021815905.1 Pseudomonadota bacterium
GGGCTACGACCCGCGGGACTACGCGCTCATCGCCTTCGGCGGCGCGGGACCGCTGCATGCCAATGCGCTCGCGCGCCTGCTCGGGTCCTGGCCGGCCATCATTCCCCCGGGGCCGGGAGTGCTGTGCGCGCTCGGGGACTCCACCACCGCGATTCGCGACGAGCGCGCGCGCACGTTCGTGCGCGCCTTCGGCGGCACCGGCGCGGGCGAGGTCGCCGGGATCCTGGAGGATCTCGCGCGCGAGGCCTCGGCGGCGCTCGTGGCGGAAGGGATCCGCCCGGAGCAGATCGTGACGCGCTTCGAGGTGGACGTCCGCTACCGCGGACAGGGGCTTCGACTCACGGTGAGCCTCACGCTCGAGGAATTGCGCGAGCGCGGCCTGCCCGCGCTCGCGGAGAAATTCGACGCCGAGCACAAGCGGCTGTTCACCTTCGCGCTGCCGCACGAGCACGAGATCGTCACGCTGCGGGCGGCCGTGCGCGGTCCGGCCGTCGGCATTCGCCGTCCCGAGGTGGCCGCGGGCGGCGCCGATGCGGGCGCGGCCAGGGTCGGCCGGCAAAGTGCGTACATGGATGGCGCGCGACTCGAGGCCGACCTGTACCAGCGCTCGAAGCTCTGCGCGGGCAACGTGATCGAAGGCCCGGCGATCGTGATGGAGATGGACTCCACCACGGTGATCCTGCCCGGTCACGACGGCCGAGTGGACGAGCTCGGCAACATACTGATTCAGCCGCGGGACCCGCGCCGCCCGGCCGCGAAGGCGCCCGCCGGCGGCCGCGCAGGAGGTCGATGACATGCCAGCCCGGATCGTACAGCGCCAATCGGCGCCGTTCCGCAAAATCGAGGTCGACACCGTGACGATCGACATCATCGAGAGCGCGCTGCGCAACGCGCGCTTCGAGATGGACACGGTGCTGTTCCGCACCGCGATGTCGCCCGGTATCCGCGAGCAGCACGACGAGTTCCCGATGATCGCCAACGTGGAGGGCAAGATGGTGGTCGGGCAGTTCGGCTCGTTCATCTGGGGCTTCATGCAGGCCTACGACGGCACCGTGGAGGAAGGCGACATCTTCTTCACCAATGACCCGTACTCCGTCAACGGGGCGGTGAGCCACGCGAACGACTGGCTCATGCTGATGCCGATCTACCGGCAGGGCCGGCTGATCGCCTGGGCGGCGATGTTCGGACACATGACCGACATCGGCGGCAAGGTGCCGGGATCGCTCCCGACCGATGCGCGCCAGATCTACGAGGAAGGCTTCCTCGTGCCGATCGTGAAGATCCATCGCGGCGGGGAGCTCCAGGAGGATGTGCTGAGGATCATGCTGCACAACTGCCGCCTGCCGCAGTGGAACCTGTCCGACTTCAACGCGATCGTCGCGGCGCTGCGCACCGCGCAGCTGCGCTGCCTGGAGATCGCCGAGCGCTTCGGCGACGATGTGTTCTACTCGGCGCTCGACGCGATGCTCGAGCGCAACAAGTGGGCCATGCGCGAGCTCATCCGCCGCACCGTGCCCGAGACTCGACGCCACTTCGAGGATTACGTGTGCGACGACGGCCTCAACATGGGGCCGTACAGGATCGCCTGCACCATGTGGCGCGAGGGCGACCGCTGCATCTTCGACTTCACGGGCACCGACCCGCAGTCCATCTCCTCGATCAACTTTCTGCTGAACGAGGAAATGTTCAAGATGTTCGCGGGCATCTACATGATCATGGTGTTCGACCCGCAGATCCTCTTCAACGACGGTTTCTACGATCTGATGGAGGTGCGCATTCCCGCGGGCTCGCTCCTGAAGCCCCGCAAGCCCGCGGCGCTCTCATGCCGCACGCACGCGCTCGGGCGCATCTTCGATGTGCTCGGAGGGCTGCTCGGGCAGGGCAGTCCGGAGTTTCTCTGCGCGGCCGGCTTTTCCGACAGCCCGCACTTCATGTACTCCGGCTACGATCAGCGCGGGGAGTGGTTTCAGCTCTATCAGATCGGATTCGGCGGCATCCCCGGCCGGCCCTTCGGTGACGGTCCCGACGGACACTCGCTGTGGCCGTCCTTCACGAACGTGCCCAACGAGTTCCTCGAGAGTTACTTCCCGCTGCGCATCGAGACGTACGAGACGATCATCGATTCCGGGGGTGCCGGCAAGAACCGCGGCGGCAACGGGTTGCGCATCGGCTATCGCTTTCTCGAGCCCGGTGAGGTTTCCCTCCATGACGACCGGTGGCTCACCTACCCCTGGGGAGTCAATGGGGGCGAGCCGGGTGCGCGGAGCCGAAAGACGCTCATACGCCAGGACGGCACGCGGGAGCTGCTGCCATCGAAGGTCGACCGGGTGAAGGTCGAGGCGGGAGACCTCCTGCTCGCCGACACCTGGGGTGGGGGTGGCTGCGGCGACCCGCTCGAGCGGGAGCCGGCGAAGGTGCAGTTCGATGTCGAGGCGGGACTGGTCTCGGTCGAAGGCGCAAGACGCTATGGCGTGGTGATCCGGGACGATCTGACGGTGGACGCGCAGGCGACCGAAGCCTTGCGCGCGGATATGTCGCGGACGCGGCCACCGAAGAAGCTCTTCGATCGCGGCTTCGATTCCATCGACGAGCTCAAGGCGCGCTGTCAGGCGGAGACGGGACTGCCGCCGCCCGCGGCCCCCCGGTTTGCGCAGCGGCCGGTGCGCGCGTGAGTGTTCCGCAGGAGCCGTTCTCCCGCGGCCCGCTCGGGGATGTGCGGGTCATCGAGCTCGGCACGCTGCTCGCGGGACCGTTCTGCGGTCAGCTGCTCGGGGACATGGGAGCGGAGGTCATCAAGGTCGAGCCGCCCGGTCAGGGCGATCCGATGCGCGATTGGGGCCGGGAGAAGGAAAAGGGGAGGTCCCTGTGGTGGCCGGTGGTGGCTCGCAATAAGAAGAGTGTCACCCTCGATCTGCGTCGCGAGGCGGGTCAGGCACTCCTGCGCGAGCTCGTCTCGAAGTCGGATCTTCTGATCGAGAACTTCCGGCCCGGCACCCTCGAGAGGTGGGGCTGCGGTTACGAGAGTCTCTCGAAGATCAATCCGCGCCTCATCATGGTGCGCGTCTCCGGCTATGGGCAAACCGGTCCGTATGCGCCCCGGGCGGGATTCGGGGTGATCGGCGAGGCGATGGGAGGTCTGCGTTACGTCGTGGGAGACCCGAGCACGCCTCCTTCGCGCGTCGGTATCAGCATCGGCGACTCCCTCGCCGCCACGTTCGCCTGCCTCGGCGCCCTGTCCGCGCTGCATTACCGTGAGGTCACCGGGCGGGGCCAGATGGTGGATTCCGCGATCTACGAGGCCGTTCTCAGCATGATGGAATCGCTCATCACGGAGTACGATCGGAAGGGCTACATCCGGGAGCGCAGCGGAGCGATACTGCCTCATGTCGCTCCCTCGAACGTCTATCCCACCCGGGACGGCAGTCTGGTGCTGATCGCGGCGAATCAAAACACCGTGTTCGGGCGGCTCGCGGAGGCCATGGGGAAGCCGGAGCTCTCGGGGCTGCCG
>JAKAZP010000357.1 GCA_021815905.1 Pseudomonadota bacterium
AAGCGACCTTGAGGATCTGCATCGAGTTCGTGCCGCCCTGCACCCCGTAGAGCTCGCCCTTCGTGAGGATGACGAGGTCGCCGCGCTTCACGAGGTCGAGCTCGAGCAGGCGGGCGAAGATGAAGTCGTAGAGCCGATCCACCGTCAGCGGGCTCTCCACGTCGAACACCACCGGATAGACGCCGCGGTACAGCGTGACCCGCCGGCGCGTCTCGCCGTGGCGCGTGAACGCGAAGATCGGGATGTCGGACCGGATCCTCGACATCCACAGCGGCGTCGCGCCCGACTCGGTGAGCGCGACGATCGCGCGCACCTTCATGTGGTTGGCCGTGTACATGACGGCCATGGCGATCGCTTCCTCGGTGCCCTGGAACGACCCGTCGACCCGGTGGCGCGTGCGGGTGTGGGCGAGCTGGTACTTCTCCGCTCCGCCGATCACGTGCGCCATCGCCTGCACGGCCTTCACCGGGTAGCGGCCGGTCGCCGACTCGGCCGAGAGCATCACGGCGTCCGTACCGTCCATCACGGCGTTCGCCACGTCGCTCACCTCGGCGCGCGTCGGTACCGGACTTTGGATCATCGATTCCATCATCTGCGTCGCGGTGATGACGACGCGGTTCTTGGCGCGGGACTGATGAATGATGGTCTTCTGCAGGCCCGTGAGCTCCGCATAGCCCATCTCCACGGCGAGATCGCCGCGCGCGACCATGATCACGTCCGCCGCGCCGATGATCCCCGCGAGGTTGGCGATCGCCTCGTGGCGCTCGATCTTCGCGACGATGTGCGCCTGGCCGCCGGCCCGGCGAACGAGCGTGCGCGCGGACTCGATGTCCGCCGCGTCGCGTGCGAAGGACACCGCCACGTAGTCGACCTTCTCCTCGGCGGCGAAGCGGATGTCGTCGCGGTCCTTATCCGACAGCGCGGGCGCCGAGATGCCGCCGCCCTGGCGGTTCAGGCCCTTGCGGTCCGAGAGCTCGCCGCCCGACCGCACGCGGCAATGGATCCGCGTACCCTCGACGCTCTCGACGTCCATGACGATCTGCCCGTCCGACAGGAGGAGCGCGTCGCCCGCGGCCACGTCCCGCGGAAGATTCTTGTAGGCCACGCCGACCGCGTCGACCGTTCCGGCCTTCGGATCGAGCGCCGTGTCGAGCGTGAACGCCTGTCCGTCCTCGATCTGAACCCGTCCCTCGCGAAATCCCTCGATGCGGATCTTCGGGCCTCCGAGGTCGAGCAGGATGCCCACGGTGAGGCCGGTCTCGGCCTCGACGTCGCGCACCCGCTGCAGGCGGCGTTGCAGGTCGTCCCGTGTGCCGTGCGACGCGTTGAGCCGCATGACGTTCACGCCCGCACGGATCATCTCCGCGAGCACGCCGGGCGGGTCCGTCGCCGGACCCGCCGTCGCCACGATCTTCGTTCGTCTGGAGGTATCCATGTCAAGTCACCTCGGTCCGTCGAGCCCGCCGCCGCGAGGCGGCGTCCGCTCAGGCGGCGCGCTCCTGCAGAATGGCGACGGCCGGCAGCAGCTTGCCCTCCACGAATTCGAGGAACGCACCGCCTCCCGTCGAGATGTAGGAGATGCCGTCCTCGACTCCGTACTTCTCGATCGCCGCAAGCGTATCGCCGCCCCCGGCGAGCGAGAACGCCTTGCTGCTCGCGATGGCCTCGGCGACGATGCGCGTGCCCTCGCCGAACTGGTCGAACTCGAAGACGCCGAGCGGGCCGTTCCACACGATGGTACCGGCGCACTTGAGCGAGGCCGCGAGCGTCTCCGCCGTGTCGGGACCGATATCGAGGATCATCTCGTCCCCGCGCACGTCGTGGATGGGACGCACGTCCGCATGAGCCGTCGCAGCGGCCTCCTTCGCGACCACGACGTCGGTCGGCAAGGGGATCTCTGCGCCCCGTGCGCGCGCCTGCCCCGTCAGCCGGCGCGCGATCTCGAGCATGTCCGGCTCGTACAGCGAGCGGCCGACCCCCACGCCCGCAGCGGCGAGGAAGGTGTTGGCGATCCCGCCGCCGACGATCAGCCGGTCGACCTTCGCGAGCAGCGCCTCGAGCACCGTCAGCTTGGAGGAGACTTTCGAGCCGCCCACGATGGCGACGAGAGGCCTCGCGGGCTTCTCGAGCGCGCGCTCGAGGGCCTCGAGCTCGCTGACCAGCAGCGGTCCCGCACACGCCTGCTGGGCGAACCGTGCGATCCCGTGCGTGCTCGCCTCGGCGCGGTGCGCCGTCCCGAAGGCGTCCATCACGAACACGTCGCAGAGCGCAGCCATGCGCCGGGCGAGTGCCTCGTCGTCCGCCTTCTCACCCTTGTTGAAGCGGACGTTCTCGCACAGCACGGCATCCCCGGGAGCGCAATCGACGCCGTCGAGCCAGTCCCTGCGCAGCGGCACCGGCTTGCCGAGCAGCTCCGAGAGCCGCGCCGCGACGGGCGCGAGCGAGAGCTTCTCGTCGAAGACGCCTTCCTTGGGCCGACCGAGGTGCGAGAGCACGAATACCCTGGCGCCGGCTTGCATCGCAAGCCGCAGCGTCGGCAGCGCGGCCCGGATGCGAGCGTCGCTCGTCACCGTGCCGTCCTGAACCGGCGCGTTGAGGTCCTCGCGGATCACGACCCGCTTGCCCTTCAAGTCGATGTCGGTCATCCGCAGAACGGACATGCGCGCCTCAAGACGCCCGCGACCACGCGACGGTGGCATCGAGCATGCGGTTCGAGAAGCCCCACTCGTTGTCGTACCAGGCGCACACCTTCACGAGCGTACCGCCCATCACCTTGGTGAGCGTCGCCTCGAAGATGGCCGAGTGCGGGTCGTGGTTGAAATCGACCGACACGAGCGGCTCCTCGTTGTAGGCCACGACGCCGCGCATCGCGCCCCGCGCCGCCTGCGCGAACAGGCCGTTGATCTCCTCGACCGAGGTCTCGCGTGCCGCCTGGAAGGTGAGGTCGACCAGCGAGACGTTGATCGTGGGGACACGGATCGAGAAGCCGTCGAGCCGCCCGGCGAGCATCGGCAGCACCAGGCCGACCGCCGCGGCGGCGCCCGTCTTCGTCGGAATCTGGGACATCGTCGCGGCCCGCGCGCGCCTCAAGTCCTTGTGATAGACGTCGGTGAGGACCTGATCGTTCGTGTACGAGTGGATCGTCGTCATCACGCCGGAGACGATACCGATCCGCTCGTGCAGAACCTTCGCGACGGGCGCGAGGCAGTTGGTGGTGCACGAGGCGTTGGAGATCACCGTATGGGCGGCTCTCAGCACATCGTGATTGACGCCGTAGACGACGGTCGCATCCACGTCGGCTGCGCCTGGAGCGGAGATGACCACTTTGCGAGCGCCGCCCTCGAGATGGGCGCCCGCCTTCGCCTTCGAGGTGAACAGTCCCGTGCACTCGAGCACAACGTCCACGCCGAGCGTGCCCCACGGAAGCTTGCGCGGATCGCGCTCGGCGAGCACGCGGATGCGATCGCCGTTCACGATCATCGAGTCGCCTTCGACGCGCACCTCG
>JAKAZP010000358.1 GCA_021815905.1 Pseudomonadota bacterium
CCGATCTCCTGGAAGCCGTTGGCATGACGCCGGGGCCCCGAACTCCTGACGCCAGCGCGTCCATGAACATCGATGCGGACGGGTTTCGGCTCACGCAGGCGCGGAGTCCCGATGAATTCGCGCTCGGGCGCGCGCTGTTCGAGGAATACGCGGCGCGGCTCGGCGTCGACCTGTGCTTCCAGGGCTTCGCCGCGGAGTTGGGACAGCTCGGCACGATGTACGCTCCGCCGACGGGCTGTCTGGTGCTTGCGTGGGATGACGATCGGTCCGTCGGCTGCGGCGCCGTGCGCAGGCTCACCGGGACGGACTGCGAGATGAAGCGAGTCTACGTCCGGGACGGCGCGCGGGGACGGGGATACGGCCGCCGGATCGCGGCGCAGCTCATCGGGCAGGCACGTCAGCTCGGCTACCGGCGGATGCTGCTCGACACGCTCGAGACGATGCGTCCCGCTCGAGCGCTGTACGCCTCGCTCGGATTCCGGGAATGCTCCGCCTACTACGAGAATCCGCTGTCGGGGGTGAATTACATGGAGCTCGAGCTCGTCCCGCCCGAGACCTGATGCGCCGGCCGCCGTCGGTGCGCACCGGCCGGGCGGGAATGGCGGCGCCTGGTCAGATCCGGATCCGCTGCCAGGCGCGCGAGCGCCAGCGCAGGAAGAGCGTCGAGCCGAGAAGCACGATGTACACCAGCACCGCGGTCCAGCCGCCCGCGGCGCCCCAGCCGAACTGCGGCAGGAAGTGGAACCATCCCTGTCCCGGCGCGAACGTCAGCATGTGCGCAAGCGGCAGGAACACGAGCCAGCAAACCGGGATCATGAGCGCGACCGGAACCCTGACATCGCCCGCGCCCCGCAGGCACATGCTGCTGCCGAGATTCAGGCCATCGAAGAACTGGTAAGCGGCGGCGAGCCACAGGAGCTGCGAGCCGAGCGCCACCGATTCGGCGGCCGCGCGATCGTGCGCCCGCGCGAACAGCGGCAGCAGCCAGGGACCCGCGAGCGCGAGCGCGAGGCCGATTCCGCCCATGACGAGCGCGGCAAGCAGGATCACCCGCGTGCCGAGCCGCATGGCCCAATGCCGGTCGCCCGCCCCGATCGACTGGCCGACGAGCGTGGTCGCGGCGGTGGCGATGCCGATTCCCGGCATGTAGGCAATGGAGGTCAGCACGGACACCATCTGCGTCGCCGCGCCGGCGACGGTGCCATAGCGGACCTCCATCATCTGGAATATGGAGAATCCGAGCACGTCCGCCGCCGGCATCATGCCCATCGGCAGTCCGAGACGCAGATGCTCGCGCACCAGACGGGCCCGCGGACGCCAGCCGACGTGCGACTTGAATGCGCTGCGGAACGGGACGCTGAGAAAGAGCCCGAACGCGATCAGGAAGCCGACCGCCTGCGCGACGTTGCTGGCCCACGCCGAGCCCGCGACTCCCCACCCCAGCCGGAAGATGAACAGATCGTTGAAGACGATGTTGGCGAGCGCCATCGCCACCGTGACGATGAAGCTGACGCGCGGCCGCCCGATACCGTTGAAGAACCCCACCATCGCCCACACCGCGACGCCGAAGGAAGCGCCCGCGATGCGCGGGTACCAGAACGACCGCGCCAGATGCTCGATTGGAGGGCTGAAACCGAAAGGCGCCAGGATCGTCGCGCCCGCGGCGCCGACGGCGACGAAGACCGGCGCGATGGCGAGCGTCAGCCACAGAGCCGTCCAGGCCGCCTGTGCCGCCCGCCGCCCGCGCCGCGCCCCGTGGGCGTGGGCGGCAAGGGTCTGGACGGCCATGCCGGTGCCCCCGAAGAGGAAGACCACCGCGAGGATCAGCCACTGGACCGCGCCCACCGCCGCGAGCGCCGCGGTGGAGATGTGCCCGACGAACCACATGTCGGTGAGGTTGAGGATGATCTGTCCGGCGCTGTTCGCCATCAGCGGCAGGGCGAGCGCCAGCACCGCGCGCATGTCGACATGCGCGCGTCCCGCGGAATCGACCCGCCGTGCCGGCGGGGACACGGCGCTCGAAGTCGGGAAGGGAGCGAGTTCCAATGGGCGGTCCGGGTTGGATGCGGCATTCTCGCACATGCCCCTTTACGGCGAAGCCGAACCGGTGCACCGTACGCGGCCATGGCCGCGCGCAGGAAAACCGCCGCCTCCACCGCCCGACGCTCACGCGGCAAGCTCGCGCCGCGCCGCGAGACGCGCGGGTTGGAGGCGACGCAAGTCGCCATCCCGATCGACAGTCCCGAGGTCGCGGAGCTCGCCGTCCTGGTGCGCACCGCCGGTGGCGCGCCGATCGGCGCCTATCACGAGCCGCTCGGGGGCCGATCGCTCCTGCTCGCCTCACTGCCGCTCGCGGCCGTGCAGCCGACGCCGTTTCAGCGCGATCTCTCCCCGACTCACACCAGGCGCCTGGCGCAGAAGATCGAGGAGACCGCCGCATTCCTCGACCCGCTCATCGTGGTGCGAGGCGAGGACGGAAAGCTCTGGACCCCGAACGGGCGTCACCGGCTCGCGGCCGCGAAGGTGCTCGGCCTGAAGCAGATCACCGCGCTCATCTCTCCCGACGAGGCGCTCGCGTACCGCATCCTCGCTCTCAACACGGAGAAGGCCCACAATCTCCGCGACCGCAGCCTCGAGGTGATCCGCATGGCGCGCAGCCTCGCGAAGCGCCGGAAAGGCGCAACCGAGTCGGCCCTCGCCGCCGAGTTCGAATCCGCCGAGCTGCTCACGCTCGGCGCGGTCTACGAGCGCTCCTCGCGCTTTGCCGGCGGCGCCTACAGCGCGTTCCTCAAGAAAGTGGATCGCTTCAGCGAGCGGCCGCTCGCAACCAGCCTGCGGGAGCGGGAGGACCACGCCTCGCGGCTCCTCGAGATCGATGCGCAGGTGAAGCGCCTCATCGCGGGACTGCAGGCGCGGGGATTCAAGTCACCGTACCTGCGCAACTACGTCGTCGCGCGCATCAATCCCGTACGCTTCCACAAGCCGAAGAAGGGCGACACCCGCCCGCCGATGCCGCTGTCGCAGGCGCTGACACGCATGGCGGCGGCCGCGCGCGCCTTCAAGCTCGAGTCGGTCTCCAACGCGGATCTCGCGTGGGTGGCGGTCGGAGCCGCGGCGCAGGAGTAAGGCAACAGCCCGGTCGGGGGCGGACGGCGCGTCCGGATGGAGCTCGGCAGCGGCGGTCCGGCCGGGACGCGTGTCAGCCGCCGCGCAGCAGGGCGACGATGCCGCTGAAGGAGCGCGCCCGGGCGACGTCGGCCGCCGTGAAGCGATCCCGGTCGCGCAATCCGGTGGCCGCGCCCGCATCCAGCAGTTGACGCACGATGCCGGCCTGGCCGGCGCGGCTCGCGATGATGAGCGGCGTTTCCCCGAGCGCATCGGTCGCATTCACCTGAGCATGCAACGCGAGCAGCTGCCCCACGACCGCCGCTCGCCCCAGGCTCGCGGCGATCATCAGCGGCGTGTCGCCCCTGCGAGTGCGCGCATCGACCTCGGCGCCGCG
>JAKAZP010000359.1 GCA_021815905.1 Pseudomonadota bacterium
GCGCGTGGGCTCTCGGCATCGGCTTCGTGGCCGGCATGCTCGTCATGGGGATGCTGCGCGGGCGCCGTTAGCGGCGGACGATCCGGCGATTGCGACGGGGGCCGGCGGCGCCGCCGTGACGGTTCTGTGACACAGCGCCGCCGCCGTCGTGGTTTGCTGGGCCCATGCATCGGATCGGTGCCGTGGGCCTCTCGTACCGTCACGCCGACGTCGAGGACGTCGCGCGGCTGTCGATTGCCCGGGCCGACCTGCCGGCCCGGCTGCCGGCGTTGCGCGCGCAGCTCGGGGTCTCCGAGCTGCTCTACCTCGGCACGTGCAACCGGGTGGAGCTGCTCTATGCCGCCGCCGACGGCCTGCCCGCCGGTGATCTGCGCCAGAGGGCCCTCGAGCACTTGAGCGGGCGGCGTCCCGGCCCCGGGGACGCGCCGCGGCTGCTGCGTGCCTGGGCAGGCGAGTCGGCGATCGAGCACGTGCTGCTGCTCGCCTGTGGACTCGAGTCCGCGCAGGCCGGCGAGCGCGAGATCGCCTCTCAGCTGCGTCTCGCCTGGGACGCCGCGCGCGCCGCCGGCACATGCGGGCCGGTCCTCGATCGGCTGCTCGCGGAGGCGCTCGCCATGGCCAACCGCGTGCACCGCCTGCAATCCGGCGTGCGCCCGCCCTCGCTCGCGGACCTCGCCGCCGCGCGCGTGCTGGATCACCTCGGCGGCAGGGCGGCCGCGGTGGCCCTGATCGGCGTCTCGCCGATGACGCGGCGCTGCGGCATCGCCTTGCACCGCGCAGGGGTGCCACTGCTCATCGTCAACCGCACGCTCGCCGGCGCGGAGGAATTCGCCCCCACGGTCGGCGGCACCGCGATGTCGCTCGACCGATTCCGCGCGAGCCCGCCGCCCCTCGCCGCTCTGGTGCTGGCGGCCGGAGGCGCGGAGCGCGTGCTCGAGCCCCCCGCCCTGCAGAGGCTCGCCGCGGCCGCGGCACGCACGCCCCTCGCCCTCGATTTCGGCGTGCCGCCCAACATCGACCCCGCGGATGCGCGCGCGGCCGGTATCGCCCGTGTCGGAATGAGCGAGCTCGTCCAGGAAGTGCGCGAGCGGCGGGTCGAGGACCTCATGCGCCTCGCGCCGATCCGGGCCGCGATCGACGAGCGGCTCGCGCGGCTGCGGGAGGAGATGGCGACGCGCGCCATCGGGCACCAGCTCGCGGAGCTTCGCGGCGCTTTCGAGCAGATCGCCGGGGAGGAAGCCGGGCGCGCGCTCGAGGCCGAGCTCCGAGGACTCGATCCGCGCCAGCGCGAGGCGGTCGAGCGGTTGACGGCGCGCCTCGCGCACCGGCTTGCCCATCTGCCGCTCGCGGGCCTGCGGGCGGCCGCGGCTCACGCCAGCCCGGACGCCGTCGAGGCGTTCTTCCGGGAGGCCCGTCTGCACCGCGGCGCCGGACCGACTCCCGCGACCGGACCGGCGCGCGCCGGCGCGCCACAGGAGCCTCCCGGCGTGCAAAATGCTCCCCACCGAGCCTGGAATACCGACACATGAGCTCACCCGAGCCTGCCGTACGCCCCCCTTCGCTGCCGCACTCCGCGGAGCTCTACGAGCGCGCCTGCCGCGTCATTCCGGGCGGGGTGAACTCGCCCGTGCGGGCGTTCCGGGCGGTGGGCGGCACGCCGATTTTTTTCGCGAGCGGCAAGGGCCAGCACCTGACCGATGCCGACGGCCGCCAGTATCTCGACTTCGTCTGCTCCTGGGGGCCGCTCATCCTCGGGCACGCCCACCCCGCGGTGGTCGCGGCCATCGTCGAGGCGAGCCGCCGGGGCACGACCTTCGGTGCGCCCTGTGCGGCGGAGGTCGAGCTCGCCGAGCGGATCGTCGGCTCCTATCCGGCGGTGGAGCAGGTGCGCCTGGTCTCATCCGGCACCGAAGCCGTCATGAGCGCCATCCGGCTCGCGCGCGCCTTCACGCGGCGGGATCTGATCGTGAAATTCTCGGGCTGCTACCACGGCCACGCCGATCACCTGCTGGTCGCGGCCGGCTCGGGGCTCGCGACGCTCGGCACTCCCTCCTCGGCCGGCGTGCCGCAGGCGTTCACGGCCTGCACCCGGGTGCTGCCGCTCGATGACGAGCAGGCGGTGGAGGAGCTGTTCTCGCGGGAGGGAGAGCGGATCGCGGCGCTGATCATCGAGCCGGTGCCGGCCAATCACGGCCTGCTGCTGCAGCGGCGCGAATTCCTCGAGCGCCTGCGCGCGGTCACGCGCCGGCACGGCGCGCTGCTCGTCCTCGATGAGGTGATCTCGGGGTTTCGCGTGGCGCGCGGGGGCGCCGCCGAGCGGCTCGGCCTCGAGCCCGACCTCGCCACGTTCGGCAAGGTGATCGGTGGCGGCATGCCGGTCGGCGCGTTCGCCGGGCCCCGCCACATCATGGCGAGGCTCGCTCCCCTCGGTGACACGTACCAGGCGGGAACCCTGTCCGGCAATCCGCTCGCCATGGCGAGCGGCCTCGCGACGCTCGAGGTGCTCATCGCCGAGTCCGGCTGGCAGCGCCTCGAGGCGCTCGGCGCGGAGCTCGAGAAGATGCTGAAGCCCGTGCTCGCTGCGGCGTCCTTCCCGGTGCAGCTCGTGCGCTTCGGCTCGCTCTTCTGGCTCTCGCTGCACGAGGGCGGCGCGCCGCGGACCGCGGCCACGCTGCCGGCGCAGGCGGCCGCGCGTTACGCCGCGCTCTTTCACCACCTGCTCGGGCAGGGCATCTATCTGCCGCCCTCCGCGTACGAGGCCTGCTTTCTGTCCCTCGCGCACACGCGCGCCGACCTCGAGCGACTGGCGCAGGGCCTGCGGCGCGCGTTCGCCGAGGTCCGCTGAAAGCCACGGACGATGAAGGCCCCGCGCGTATTCCAGCTCACCGCGCTGGTGTTGGTGTTGGTCTCCGCGGTGCAGGTCGGCTGGTGGCTGCTCGATGAGCACCACTACGCGGTCGAGAAGGTGCGCGAGATGGACCGGCTGTACGCGCAGCAGGTCGCGGCCGCGCAGGCGCTGCTCGAGAGCGGCAGCGCTCCCGGGCGGGTGCGCGCGCTCATGCCGGGGGTGAGCGTGGCCGCAGGCCGCGCGGCGCTCGCGCCCTCGGTCGAGCGCCACCTGATCGCCGAAGAGCACCTGCGGGCGACCCAGTACGCCTGGGAGAGCGCATTCTTCATCCTCGCCCTCGGCGCCTGCATCGCGGTCATCGCGCGCGCGCTGCGGGCCGAGGCGCGGGTGATCATCGAGCAGGACAACTTTCTCGCGCTCGTGTCCCATCAGTTCAAGACCCCGCTCGCGAGCCTGCAGCTGTCGCTCGAGACGATGGCCCTGCGATCGCTCTCGCCCGGGCAGTCGCGCACGCTGATCGAGCGCATGCTGTCGGACCTCGCGCGCATGGAGGGCATGGTCACGCGCATTCTCGAGAGCATCCGGCTCGAGCGCGGCCACCTCGACCTGCGGCTCGAGCCCGTCGAGCTCGCGGGCGCGGTCGCG
>JAKAZP010000360.1 GCA_021815905.1 Pseudomonadota bacterium
GCACCGGGCCTTCGGCACGACAGGATTCATGCCGACCCTGATCAGCGCGGACCTCGAGGTGGTGGCGCGGGCCATCACGGCGGTACGCGAGGCAATCGACGCCGGGATCCCCGGAGTCCTCGGCATCCACATCGAGGGGCCGTTTCTCAGCGTCGAGCGCAAGGGTGTGCACGACCCGGCCAAGCTGCGCGAGCTCGACACGAGCGCGCTCGGTCTGCTCAGCTCGCTCGGCTGCGGGCGCACTCTCGTGACGCTCGCGCCGGAGATGACCACGCCGGACATCATCCGTCAGCTCACAAGCGCGGGCGTCATCGTCTCGGCCGGACACACCAACGCCAGCTACGCGCAGACGGTCGCGGCGCTGCGGCACGGAGTCACCGGGTTCACGCACCTCTTCAACGCGATGTCGCAGCTCACCCCTCGCGAGCCCGGAGTCGTCGGTGCGGCGCTCGAGGATCGGAACAGCTGGTGCGGCATCATCCTCGACGGCGAGCACGTCGCTCCGGCCGCATTGCGCCTCGCCCTGCGCTGCAAGCCCTCGAACCGGTTCATGCTGGTGACGGACGCCATGCCGAGCGTCGGCACCGATGCGCACTCGTTCACGCTCGAGGGCCGCGACATCGCCGTTTCGGGGAACGTCTGCGTCGATGAGGACGGCCGCCTCGCCGGCTCCAACATCGACATGGCGAGCTGCGTGCGCAACGCCGTCTCCCTCCTCGGCGTCACTCTCCCCGAAGCCGTCCGCATGGCGAGTCTTTATCCCGCGGAGTTCCTCGGCCTCGCTCACGAGCTCGGGCGCATCGAGCCCGGGTACCGCGCCAATCTCGTCGTCGCAGACGACCGTCTCAACGTGCTCGAGACCCTGATCGACGGTCGGCCGGGCACCTGAGGCAGGCGCGCGGCTCGCGCCCCGCCTCAGCCGACCCGGCGCAGGCACTCGCGCCGCCCGTATCGCTCGGCCATCTTCTCGAGCGGCAGCGGATTGATTCGAGCGGCCTTGCCGGCGCACCCGAACGCCTCGAAGCGCGCCTTGCAGATCTCGCGCGCCGCGGCGGTGGCGGCCTTGAGGAACCTGCGCGGATCGAAGTCGGCGGGATTGGCGGCGAGAGAGCGCCGCGCCGCGGCGGTCATGGCAATGCGAATGTCGGTGTCAATGTTCACCTTGCGCACGCCGTTGCGGATGCCTTCCTGGATCTCCTCGACCGGAACCCCGTAGGTCTCCGGAATCTCCCCGCCGTACTCGCGCAGCAGGGCCAGCCATTCCTGCGGCACGGACGATGAGCCGTGCATGACCAGATGGGTGTCGGGAATCGCGCGGTGAATCTCCGCGATGCGCGCGATCGCGAGCACTTCCCGGGTCGGCTTGCGGGAGAACTTGTAGGCCCCGTGGGACGTCCCGATGGCGATGGCGAGGGCGTCGACCCCGGTGCGCTCGACGAAGTCGACGCTCTGGGCGGGGTCCGTCAGCAGCTGCTCCCGGGTGAGCGTCCCTTCGGCGCCGACTCCGTCCTCCTTCCCTGCGAGCCCCGACTCCAGCGAGCCGAGGCACCCGAGCTCACCCTCGACCGAGACGCCCACCGCGTGCGCCATGTCGGCCACGCGCCCGGTGACCTCCACGTTGTACTCGTAAGGCGCCGGAGTCTTCATGTCCTCCCGCAGCGATCCGTCCATCATCACGCTGGTGAATCCCGAGCGGATGGACGCCTGGCACACCGCGGGGCTCGCGCCATGGTCCTGGTGCATGACCAGCGGAATCTGCGGCCAGGTCTCGACCGCTGCCTGGGCGATGTGGCGCAGGAAAGGCTCCCCGGCATATCCGCGTGCGCCGGCGGACGCCTGCAGGATCGCCGGGCTGTCGGTTTCGGCCGCCGCCTGCAGGATCGCCTGCACCTGCTCCATGTTGTTGATGTTGAATGCCGGAACCCCGTAGCCGAACTCGGCCGCATGGTCCAGAAGCTGACGCAGCGAGATGAGTGCCATGCCCTTCTCTCCAGTGGGTTGTCAATCGGAATGCGCGACCCGCGGCCGGGTCGCGGCAAGGAGGATCGCCAGCCGCTCGAGCCCGAGATACGGCGCGCCGATGCGCCACGCGTCCGCCGCCCCGAGCGGGGAGCCGGGATCGCCGAGGCTCGGCAGCACGAGGTCGGCCGCGGCCAGATCCTCGCCCCGGGTCCAGTCGCTCGGAGTCGCCACGGTGAAAAGTCCCGCGGCCTTCGCCGCCGCGACGCCCATCGCGGAGTCCTCGAACGCGACCGCGCGCCCGGCCGTGACGCCCAGCCGCCGCAGCGCGAGCTGGTAGATGTCGGGAGCGGGCTTCTTGCGCGGCACGGCATCGCCGGTGGCGATCACGCTGAAGCCATCGGGCGCATCCGGACCCAGCGCCCCCTCGAGAAGCGCCGCGACGTTGTCGGGGGACGTCGTCGAGGCGATGGCGAGTCTCGCCCCCGCCGCCCGCCCCTCGCGCATCAGCCTGCGCACTCCCGGCCGCAACGGCACTGCGCCGTGCTCGAGCCTTTGCCGGTAGCGGGACGTCTTGGTCGCATGCAGCCGCGGAATCAACCCGCAGAGGCGGCTGCGCTCCCGCTGCGCAAGCGGGATGCGGCGCAGGAACGCCGCGAGGCGCTCCTTGCCGCCGGCGACCTGCAGAAGCTCGGCATAGAGCTCACGGCTCCAGCGGAACTCGAGGCCGTGGGAGCTGAACGCGTCGTTGAAGGCCTGGCGGTGCACCTCTTCGGTATCCGCGAGCGTGCCATCGACGTCGAAGATCAGCGCCTCGATGCGCAGTTCCCCGGACTCGCCCTCCTGCCCCGACGGCTCCAGCGCAGCCGCGCTCGCGGCTCCGCCGCTCACGAACCGCCTCTCCCCCGCGACAGGGAATCCTTGCGACGCTCCATCAGCCGCCAGATCATGGGCGTGAAGATCAGCTGCATGGCCAGATCCATCTTGCCCCCCGGGCAGACGATGGTGTTGGGACGGGACATGAAGGCGTCGTGCAGCATCGAGAGCAGGTAGGGGAAATCGATCCCGCGGGGATTCGCGAAACGGATGACGAGAAACGACTCGTCCGGCGTCGGGATGAACCGCGCGATGAAGGGATTGGAGGTGTCGACGACCGGAACGCGCTGGAAATTGATGTGCGTGCGGGAGAACTGAGGACAGATGTAGCTCAGGTAGTCGGGCATGCGGCGCAGGATGACATCGGTGACCGCCTCCGCGGAGTACCCGCGGGTCGACTTGTCGCGGTGCAGCTTCTGGATCCACTCCAGATTGATCACGGGCGTGACGCCGATGAGCAGGTCCACGTGCCGCGCGACGTCGACCTCGTCCGTCACCACGGCGCCGTGCAGCCCTTCATAGAAGAGCAGATCCGTCTGCGCGGGCAGATCCTCCCACTCGGTGAACGTTCCGGCCTTCTGACCATGGCGCGCGGCTTCGACGTCATCGTGCAGGTACTTGCGCGCTTTGCCGGCGCCGCTGTCCGCGTAGC
>JAKAZP010000361.1 GCA_021815905.1 Pseudomonadota bacterium
GCAGATCGCCTTCGGCGAGCGGCCGCTCCTCGATGGCGCACAGCTCACCATCCTGGACGGTGAGCGCATCGGGCTGATCGGCCGCAACGGCACCGGCAAGTCGACCTTGCTCGCGCTGCTCGCGGGTCACACGCAACTCGATGGAGGCGAGCTGGCGCGGCGCAATGGCCTGCGCCTCGCGCTCGTCGAGCAGGAGCCGCATCTGCCCGCCGCGGACAGCCTGCGTGACAGCCTGCGATTGCGCGCCCGACCCGCAATTGCCGCGAGCGAAGCGCCGGCGCAGGCCGCATCCGCCGACGAGCGGGAGCACTGGCGAATGGAGTCGCGCCTCGAGGAGTTCCTCCATCGCTTCGGTGTGTCCGGTACATCCTCGCCCGTGACCTGCTCGGGCGGCGAGCGCAAGCGCGCCGCGCTGGCCCTCGCGCTCGCGCTGCGGCCGGATCTGCTGTTGCTCGACGAACCTACGAATCACCTCGACATCGCAGCCATCGAGCGCCTGGAAGAACTGCTGCTTGACGTGCCTGCCGCCGTCGTCATCAGCCACGATCGCGCCTTTCTCGATCGGATCACGAGCCGCATCGTCGAGCTCGACCGCGGGGTGCTGCGCTCCTACGTCGGGAACTTTTCCGCCTACGAGCAGCGCAAGGACGAGGAAATCGCCGCCGAGGACGCTGCACGGCACCGCTTCGAGAAGTTCTGGGCGCAGGAGGAAGCCTGGATCCGCAAGGGAGTCGAGGCGCGACGCACCCGCAACGAGGGGCGCGTGCGCCGACTCGAGCGGCTGCGACTCGAGCGAGCGGCCCGGCGCGACCGGCTCGGCGATCTTCGCCTCACCCTGAACTCCGGGGAGCGTTCGGGCGACCTGGTGGCCGAGCTCGATGGCGTGAGCAAACGCTTCGGCGCCCGCCCGCTCATCGAGAACCTGTCGCTGCGAATCATGCGCGGGGACCGTATCGGGCTCATCGGGGCCAACGGCACGGGCAAGTCGACCCTCATCCGGCTGCTCCTCGGGGAAGTCGTCCCGGACACCGGCACGGTGCGGCTCGGAACGCGACTCAGCCTCGCGTACTTCGATCAGCTGCGTACTCAGCTGGACCCCGAAGCCACGCTTGCCGAGGCCATCAGTCCCGGCTCGGACTGGGTGGGAGCCGGCACCGAGCGCAAGCACATCGTGAGCTATCTCGGGGAGTTCCTGTTCCCGGCGCAGCGCGCGAAAGCCCGGGTCAGGATGCTCTCCGGCGGCGAGCGCAACCGCCTCTTGCTCGCGCGGCTCTTCGCGCGTCCCGCGAACCTCGTCGTGCTGGATGAGCCGACCAACGATCTGGACATCGAGTCGCTGGAGCTGCTCGAGGCGCGGCTTCAGGATTACGCGGGGACCCTGCTGATCGTGAGTCACGACAGGCGCTTTCTCGACAACGTCGTGACTCAGACGCTGGTTGCCGAAGGCGATGGGCTGTGGCGCGAGTACGTCGGCGGCTACCGCGATTACCTCGAGCAGCGATCGCCGTCGGCCTCCGGTCGTGCGGATGTCGCCCGCGCTCCGGCGGCGGTGAAGGCGGCGCGCGCAAGGTCGCCTGGCGAATCCTCCTCGAAAGTGAGGCTGAGCTTCAAGGAGCAGCGCGAGCTCGCAGGACTTCCCGAGGAGATCGAGGCGCTCGAGCGCGAGCAGACGCAGCTCGCCGCGCGCATGAGTGCGCCTGACTATCATCGACAGGGAGGAGATGCGCTGCGCGAGGACCGCAAGCGGCTCGAGCACCTCGAGGCGTTGCTTCATCTGAAGTTCACTCGCTGGGAAGGGCTGGAAGAGAAGCGCTCCCGCTCGGCATAGCCGGCGGACGACGCCGGACTGCATCGACCCGATCGAACATCCGGAAGGGACCCGCCACGGTGGCGGACGGCGGCGAGACACCGCCCGTTACGGAACGAGGTCTGACACCCAGACCCTGCACAGCAGTGCCTTCAGCCGCCCGAAGTCCTTCTCACCGAGGGTCGTTCGCCATTCAGCTTCGATCTCCGCCAGAATCCCATGGATCCTGGCCCAGGCGGCGCGTCCCCGCGCGGTGAAGCGCACGACTCTGGCGCGCTGGTCCTCCTTGTCGTCGTGACGCGAAAGATAGCCGAGCCGCTCCAGGCTCTGCAGAAGCTGATTCATGGCTTGCTTGCTCATTCCGGCGCGCTCTGCAAGCTCGCTCGGACGCGAGCCGTCGGGGCCCGGAAACTGCAACACACCCATGTGTGGCAGGCGCAGATCTCGAAAACCACTGCCGTGCAGCCCGGCGATGATACGGCGATGGACGGCCTGAGCCGGCACCCGCAGCAGAGCGCCGATCAGGGGATCCTCCGG
This sequence comes from Pseudomonadota bacterium, assembly GCA_021815905.1. Next base: position 2,345 of record JAKAZP010000361.1, read on the forward strand.
AAGATCGAGGCTTGACATGGCTGGTAAACGATCTGTACGCTATATTAGTAAATGTAGTGTACTAAAAGCGAGGGCGCCATGGCAATGCAGACGATGGTCAATCCGTCGGAAGAGACGATCCGGATCGGCCCGCTCGGCATCCGCTTTCTGCTGACGGGCGAGGACACGAACGGCAGCGTTTCGGTCTTCGAAGTCACCGTGCCCGCCGGGCAGAAGCTCGCCGCCCCGGCTCATCGGAACGACGCCTATGAGGAGACGCTGTACGGGATCGTGGGTACGCTCACCTGGACAATCGATGGCAAGGCGATCGCCGTCGGGCCCGGGCAGGCCGTATGCATCCCCCGGGGCGCCGTCCACAGGTTCGACAATTTCGGAAGCGAGGATGCGAAGCAACTGTCGATCGTGACTCCGGCGATCATGGGACCGGCCTACTTCCGGGAGGCCCGCGCCTTAATCGAAGGGGCATCGGCTGGGCAACCGGACGCGGCCAAGATGGTCGAGATCTTCCGCAGGCACGGGATGACCATCGCCGCGCGCGGCGGCACAGCCGGCATGGAGGGCGTTGTATGAGCTTCGACGGGAGGATGGCCGCGTTCGGCGTGTTGCCGCGCCCGCTTTTCATGTTCGGTCGCGCGGACCTCGTGATGTCCGCCGTTACCAGGGGGCGTGACCATGGTCGTTGACGCCGAGATGCCCGATCGAGCTGCCGAGGAGGGCCGCATCCGCGACGTTCTGACCGCCTTCACCGAGGCGTGGAACAAGCATCACGCTCATTCCTTCTCGATGGTATTTGCCGAGGACTTCTGATGCTACGCCCATTCCGTTGCGAAAACGGCTCTTGAATTTCCTCATGTCTCGAACCGATGGTCGCTGGCTCATCATGGTGATGCACAACATGGATCTGCCGGTCACGCCTTAGCCGGCTCCCGCGAGTGATCGCCGTCGATATGCGTGTTTCCCGATCGGGATATCACCCTATCCGCCAGGGCGGCGCCGAGCGGCTCGCGCAGCCACGGAACCTGGACCTGGTCCACTTCAGCGTGCGTGACGTGCTTCGCTCAAACCTGCGCTTCCAGCCGCGGTCATGAAAGCCGGCGAAGCAGGGCGGCGCGGATCGCCGCTTCGAGGT
>JAKAZP010000362.1 GCA_021815905.1 Pseudomonadota bacterium
AAGAACCGGTTCTTGCTGCCGATCTCGTACGTCGTGACGTACTCGGCCTTGTACGGCTCGATGGTGCTTGGCAGAGGCGGACCCCCGGTGCAATTGCACGGAACGTTCAGGGCGAACGCGCCCGGCGAGTAACCCGTGTCGAGCTTGGCGTACACCATGTTCCGTCCGGTGATGTTCCACTGATCGCCCACGTGATAGGTCCACTCCGCGTCGCTGATGGACTGTCGCGCGGGGAATATCCCGTCGCCGGGCGACAGCAGGTCCGTCTGCTCGAGATAATCCCGCGTATACCGCAGACCCGCGCTGAAGATCGTCGGCCCCATGTGCACCTGCGCCTGACCGTAGCCGGCGAGCGACCGATCCTCGTTGTTGTAGAAGAAGTCCACGATGTCGGGTTGGGTCGGTTGCCCCTCGTCGAAGAAGCGCGTGTCGTTATGCGCGATGTCCTGCCGGAAATAGTAGATTCCGCCCTGCCACGTCACTCGCCGATGGCGGGCCGAGGCCAGACGAATCTCCTGGTTCTGGGTCGCGGGATTCATGGTGGAGGCGAAATCGATGGTCGTCGGAACTCCGAACGAGACCGCATCGAGACCCACGACCGGATTTCCGTGGGCGTACGAGAACTGGTCGTAGCCGCCGAGGTACGTCAGGGTCATTCCCCAGGGCATTCCGCGGTACACGGCGCGCCATTGAGTCAGCTTGTCCGTGATGTCCTGAGTCGACGGGAACGATATGTTGTACTGCCTCTGATCGAGCTTCGAAAGGTCGAACGCCGCGTGGGTCGGGAAATTGCTCGCGTTCGCCGGCAGCAGCACGATATTGTCCGTGCCCCCCGCCCCGCCCAGGTGCGTCTCCTGGAAGCTGAACAGCAGCTTCAATTGGCCCGTGGGCTCGTATGCCACCTTCAGCCGGCCCGAATTCGTGTCGCGATCGTCGACCGGCTGACCGGTGGCGGTCGTGTGGTAGCCGGAGTGCCGCGCGCTGCTGAATGCCAAGCGCATCTGGAGCTTGTCGCTGATCGGCAGGTTGAGCGCGCCTTGCACGTCGACCGTGTTGTAGTCGCCGAAGGTGAGCGAGGCGTAGCCGCCGAAGTGCCGGGTGGGATTGTTCGTTATGATGCGGACCAATCCACCGGTCGTGTTTCTTCCGAAGAGAGTGCCCTGCGGCCCGCGCAGCACTTCGCTGCGATCGATGTCGTAAAGTGCGGTGCCATAGAACATATCGGTCCCGTAATAGAATCCATCGAAGGAGATCGGCACCGCGATGGTGGTGCCGAATCCCGAGCCTTCGACACCGCTGATGCCGCGCATGCTGACGTTGCCCTCGGCGCCGTCCCCGGAGATGAAGTTGAGGCTCGAATCGGCTTGCGTGAGGCCGCGAAAGCTGACCACGCCCTTGTTCACCAGCTGGGCCTGCGAGTAGACCTCCATCGACACGGGGGTCCTCTGGACATTGGTCCTGACCCGCTCCGCGGTCACGATCACCGTCTGCAGGGTGGAAGCGGCAGCGGACGCCGAGGCCGCCGCGGCCGGAGCGGCCAGCGCGGTCCCGGACGCCGTCATGGCGAGGAACGTGGCGAATCCGGCCGCCGCGGCGCTGCGCCCGCGCGTCCGGGGTCGAAGATTGACGGGCACCACCGCGCAGTGCTGGCGCGTCCCGTTCGGCAACGTCGTGCGGATCGTCATGCTGTTCCCCCAGCCGTGTTTCCCGGCGATCCGCTACGATAATGCAATCGATTACATTGTGCAAACTCCAGGACGCGTTCGGTCTCGCCCTGAGATCAAGTGGATTATGGGTCTGTGGTCTGAGCGCTGGCCGTGCAATCGGTTGCACGATCCGCCGCCGCGCATTCAAGCGCGCACGGGGGAGCGCCGGGCGGCTCTACACGAGGTGTCTGGCCAGGATCGGCAGCGATCGCAGCCGCCGTCCCGTGGCGTTGAAGATCGCGTTGGCGATCGCCGCGTTCATGCCGCTCGGTCCGAGCTCACCCACACCCTTGATGCCCATGGGATTGATGACGGCATCGCGCTCCTCGAGCAGAATCGCCTCGACCGATGGCACATCCGCGTTGACCGGGATGAGGTAGTCGGCGAATGAGCGGTTGATGTAGCGCGCGGAGCCCGGGTCGACGAGGGTTGCTTCGTGCAATGCGCTGCCCACGCCCCAGATCATCCCGCCCGTGAGCTGACTGGTCGCGGTGCGCCGGTTCATGATGGTTCCGGCGGCGAACACGCCGAGCACGCGCGGGAGACGGATCTGACCGGTCAGGGCGTGGACATGCGCCTGCACGAAGTGCGCTCCGAAGGAGAAGGCAACGTGAGTCCGGCCGTGCGCGCCGCCGCCGAGCGCCGGGATGCCCTGGCGAAGCCGCTCGATCGCACCCGGAGGCGCGCCCGGCAGGATGTAGGTGCCCTCCGCTTCCAGGCGGCCGCCGAGGCGGTCGACCAGCATGCCGATCGGCAGCCGCCGGGCGCCGGCCACGAGATGACCGTCGATCAGTCGAGGCGCGTTCTGCGCCGGGTCTTCTCCGCAGCCCTCGCCACCGTTCGCCGCCCCCACCAGACGATCGCGGATCATCGCGCAGGCGTTCGTCACCGCGTTGCAGGTCGTCGCCGTTCCGTTCGACGCCGCCGCGATGTTGCTCGGGGGGAGGGAGGTGTCGCCGAGATCGACCTGAACGCGATCGATCGGAAGTCCGAGCGCCGCCGCCGCGGCCTGAGCGATGACGGTGCAGGCGCCGGTTCCGATCTCGTGAAAGGCGAGCTGCACTCGCGCCCGCCCCTCGCGCTCGAGCGTCACTCGCGCCGCCGAGGCTCCGAGCACCGCCGGATAGCATGCGGTGGCGCATCCGTAGCCCACTCGCCACTCGCCTGATCGCCGCGTTCCGGGCTCCATCGGCCGCTCGCTCCAGCCGAACGCGCGCGCGCCCTCCTCGAAGCACCGCATCAGGGAACGGGAGGTGAAGGGACGTCCGCTGACCGGATCCCTGTCGGTGTCGTTGCGGCGCCGCAGCTCGATCGGATCCATGCGCAGCGCATGGGCGAGCTCATCCATCGCGCTCTCGAGCGCGAACATGTAAGGGACTTCGGCGGGACAGCGCATGAAGCCCGGGGTGTTGCGGTCCGCGTGCAGGATCGACACCGCGGTCCGGATGTTGGCGCACGCGTACATGCGCGCCGTGGCCTCGGTTCCGGCGACGCTGTAGGTCGAGGGACGCGACGTGACCTCCACACCCTCGTGGATGAGAGCGAGCAGCCGGCCGTTCCGATCGGCCGCGAGACGCACGTGGTGGCGCGTCTCGGCCCGGTAGGTGTTGATGGTGAATCCCTGCTCCCGGCGGGCGAGGAGCTTGACGGCCCGATCGAGGCGCTGCGCCGCGAGCGCGCACAGCGCGGTGCGCGGCGTTCCGGATGTCTTGCCGCCGAATCCGCCTCCGCAGTAGCGCGACACGACCCGGA
>JAKAZP010000006.1 GCA_021815905.1 Pseudomonadota bacterium
AGCACGCGGTGGCGGAGATGTGACGCCGGGCGCCGGCGTCGCGCACCTGCGCGCGCGCGACCGCATCGACATCGCCGCCTATCTGGCTTCCCTCGGCGCGCCGCCCCTGAGGCCCAGCTCCCGGCTGTAGACGACGTTCATGACGTTGTCGTACCAGCCTTCGACGCGCGGCTTCACGAGGTGCTTGCTGGCGTAGAAGTAGATCGGGATCACCGGCTGGTCGTGCAGCATGAGGCGCTCGGCGCGCTCGAGCAGGGCCTCGCGCTCGCCCGGATTCGTCTGCCGCTCGGCCCGGTCGACCAGCGCGTCGTAGGCCGGGTTGTCGTAGTGCGGCAGATTGATGCCGAAGTCGCTCTTGAAGTACTGCGCGAAGGTGTACGGGTCGTCGTAGTCGCCGAGCCAGCTCGAGCGGAACATCTGGACGTCGCCGCGGCCGATGTCCTGCATCAGCGAGCCGAATTCCTCGGAGCGCAGCTCGACTTGCACGCCGAGCGCCCGGCTCCACATCGAGGCGATGGCGACGGCGAGCTCCGCGTGGATCTCGCCGGTGTTGTATTTGAGCGTGAAGCGCAGCGGCCGCGCGGCGGAGTAGCCGGCCGCGGCATACAGCCGGCGCGCTTCGGCGATCCGCTGCGCCATCGTGAGCGAGGCGTAGTGCGGCCGCTGCGGCGTGTAGCCGGCCACTCCCGGCGGGATCCAGCCGTAGGCGGGCAGCTCGCCGGTGCGCAGCACGAGCTTCACCAGTTTCTCGCGGTCGATGACCATGGAGAGCGCGCGCCGCAGGCCGGCCTGGCCCTTGAAGGGCGCGCGCTCGAGATCGAAGCCGTAGTAATACGTTCCGATCTCCGGCGTCACGTGCAGCTGCGCGCCGAGATGCGCGCGGATCCAGTCGTACTGGGCGCGCGGAATCTCATCCGTCAGGTCGAGCTCGCCGGCCCGGTAGAGCGAGAGCTCGGTGCTCTCGTCGCTGCTGATCAGGTACTTGACGCCATCGAGGTGCGTGGCGGCGTCATTCCAGTAATCCCGGTTGCGCTTCAGGTAGATGTACGACCCGTGCACCCACTGCTCGAGGGTGAACGCGCCGTCGGCGGGCAGGTGGCCGGGCTGCGCGTACGCCGCGCCGTACTTCGCCACCGCCGAGGGGAGCACCGGGCAGGTGCTCGGATCGGCGAGCAGCGCCGGAAGATAGGGAGCCGCGGTCTCGAGCGCGATGACCACGGTCCACGGATCGGGAGCGGTCACGCCGAGGGAATCGGGCGGCTTGCGCCCCGCCACGATCGCGCTCGCATTCTCGATCACGTTCACGCTCTCGGCGTACTGCGAGCCGGTCGCGGGACTCACGAGGCGCCTCAGGCCCGCCACGAAGTCGGCGGCGACCACCGGCGCGCCGTCGGACCAGCGCGCGTCGTGCCGCAGCGTGAACGTGTAGGTCCTGCCGTCCGCGCTCACCGTCCATCCGGTCGCGATGCCGGGAGCCACCCGGCCGGCTTCATCGAGGGTGGTCAGCCCCTCGCAGATGTCGCGCAGCACGCGCTGCGCCTCCACCAGGCGGGCCTTCTGCGGATCGAGCGAGTCCGGCTCGGTGCCGAGGCCGCGCAGCAGAATGTCGGCGCCCGGGGATCCGGGCGCGCCCGAGCCGCCCGGGCCCGGGCGTGCGCAGCCGCAGAGCAGCGCCGCGGCGAGCAGCGGCAGAATCCAGCGGGCATGGGCTGCGGGGGTCACTGCGCCGCGCGGGGCGCCCGTCCCCGTCGATGCGCGTTGATCTCGTCCCGCAGCGCCATCGCGGCCGCGCGCGAGGCCGCGGCGAAGTCATCGCCGCGCGAGGCATAGAGGATGGAGCGCGAGGAGCTGACGAGGAGACCGGCGCCGGAGGCGGTCTGGCCGTTCTCGACCACCTCCGCGACGGCCCCGCCCTGGGCGCCCACCCCGGGGACGAGCAAGGGCATGTCGCCGACGATCTCGCGCACCTCGGCGAGCTCCCGCGGGTAGGTGGCGCCGACGACCAGCAGGCAGTTGCCGCGCGCGTTCCAGCGCCGGGCCGCGAGCTCCGCCACGACGTGATACAGGCGCCGCCCCGCGCCGCCGACCGGCAGATCCTGCAGCTCCCCGGCGCCGGGGTTGGAGGTGCGGCACAGGACGATGACGCCGCGGTCCGCGTGCCGCAGGAAGGGCTCGAGCGCGTCGCTGCCGAGGTAGGGATTCACCGTCACGGCATCGGCGCCGTAGCGCTCGAACGCCTCGATGGCGTAGCGCTCGGCCGTGTTGCCGACATCGCCGCGCTTGGCGTCGAGGATGACGGGCAGGCCGGGATGGGAGCGGTGGATGTAGTCGATGGTGCGCTCGAGCTGATCCTCGGCCTCGTAGGCGGCGTAGTGGGCGAACTGCGGCTTGTAGGCGCAGACCAGGTCCGCCGTGGCATCGATCACCGCCTTGTTGAATTGAAAGATGGGCGAGGCGTGATCGGCCACGAGGGCGGGGAAGCGCTCGATCTCCGGATCGAGTCCGATGCACACGAGCGAGTCGCTGCGCTCCCAGCGCTCCGTGAGCCGGGTCAGGAAGGTGCTCATGCGACGTCGGAGCGCGGCGCCTGCAGCGCGCGCTTCTTCAGATGCACGAGCAGCAGGGTCACCGCGGCGGGCGTCACGCCCGGCACCCGGCCCGCCTGTCCGATGGTGCCCGGACGGTACTCGGTGAGCCGCGAGCGCACTTCGTGCGAGAGCCCCGCGACGCGCGCGTAGTCGATGTCATCGGGAAGAGCCGTCTCCTCGTTGCGGCGCTGGCGCTCGACTTCCTCCCGCTGACGCTCGATGTAGCCGGCGTACTTCGCCCGCGCCTCGACCTGCACGCGCACCTGCGGGGGGATGCGCCCATCGAGCGCCGCGCCCTCGTGGCGCGGGGCCTCGGGACTCGCCCAGTCCGGGCGGCCCGCGACCTCGAGCAGGGCGTCGTAGCCGACCTCGGGCCGGCGCAGCAGCTCGAAGGCCGAAAAGTCGCGACCGAGGGGCCCGGGGAAATGGCACAGGCTCGATTAGATGGCGCCGGCTCCATGCCTCGGTGCTCGCATCGGCTCGGATTCTGATGCGCTCGAGGCGCGCGACTTCCTCGTCCGCGAGCCGCTGCTTCGCCTCGAACAGCCGCCAGCGCTCATCGTCCACCAGCCCGAGCTCGCGGCCGCGCGGGGTGAGACGCAGATCGGCGTTGTCCTCGCGCAGCAGCAACCGGTGCTCGGCCCGGCTGGTGAACATGCGGTACGGCTCGCGCGTGCCGCGGGTCACCAGGTCATCGATCAGCACGCCGAGGTAGCCATCGCTGCGCCTCGGGACCCAGGCCTCCCGCTCGCGCGCGGCGAGCACGGCATTGATGCCGGCGACGATTCCCTGGGAGGCGGCCTCCTCGTACCCCGTGGTGCCGTTGATCTGTCCGGCGAAGAACAGTCCCCGGAGCGGGCGAGTCTCGAGCGAGGGCTTGAGGTCGCGGGGGTCGAAGAAGTCGTACTCGATCGCGTATCCGGGCCGCGTGAGATGTGCCTGCTCGAACCCCCGGATGCTGCGGACCATCTCCCACTGCACGTCGAAGGGCAGGCTGGTGGAGATCCCGTTGGGATAGAGCTCGTGGGTCGCGAGCCCTTCGGGCTCGACGAAGATCTGATGGGAAGCCTTGTCGGCGAAGCGGAAAACCTTGTCCTCGACCGACGGACAGTAGCGCGGGCCGATGCCTTCGATCGCGCCGGTGAAGAGCGGAGAGCGGTCGAGCGCCCGCCGGATGATCTCGTGCGTGCGCTCGTTCGTATGCGTAATGAAACAATCTATCTGCTTAGGATGCTCATCGGCTCGCCCAAGAAACGAAAACACGGGCAACGGATCGTCACTCGCCTGGCGAGCGAGACACGAGAAATCGACACTGCGGCCATCGAGGCGCGGCGGGGTGCCGGTCTTCAGCCGCCCGACGCGCAGCGGCAGCTCGCGCAGCCGGCTCGCCAGGGCGTTCGAGGCGGGATCGCCCGCCCGTCCGCCGGGGTAATGGTCGAGCCCCAAGTGAATGCGCCCGCCGAGGAACGTGCCCACGGTGAGCACCACCGAGCGCGCCTCGAGCGCGATCCCGGTGACGGTGACCACCCCGCGCACCGTCTCGCCTTCGACGAGGAGATCCGCGGCCTCCTGCTGAAAGAGGGCGAGACGCGGCTGCGCCTCGAGGAGCGAGCGGATCGCCTGCCGGTAGAGCTGGCGGTCCGCCTGTGCCCGCGTGGCGCGCACCGCCGGCCCCTTGCTGGCATTCAGCGTCCGGAACTGAATTCCCGCCCGATCGGTCGCGCGGGCCATGGCGCCGCCGAGCGCGTCGATCTCGCGCACCAGGTGTCCCTTGCCGATCCCGCCGACGGCGGGATTGCAGCTCATCTGGCCGAGCGTCTCGAGGCTCTGCGTCAGCAGCAGCGTGCGTGCGCCCATGCGCGCGGCGGCGAGCGCGGCCTCGGTGCCGGCGTGGCCGCCACCGATGACGATGACCTCGAAATCCTGGGCAAAACGCATGATAGGGGTGTCAGCGGGAGATGCCGCCGTCCGGCAGACCCGGGCGGGAGGGGCATTGTAGGGCGCGGCGCCCGTACGTGGCCAATCAGGACAGCGTGACCGGGGCACCGGCAACACCGGCATCGTTGCCGTATCCTCGCCCCGTGAGCCTCCGTCGCGTACTGCCCGTCCTCCTGCTCGCGGCCGTCGTCCCGGTCGGCCGCGCGGCACCCGCACCCGCGCTGCGTCTCTCCGGCTGCGAGCTGAGTCAGAGCTTCGACCTCACGCTGATCAAGGCCGAGTGCGGCCGGCTCGCCGTGCCGGAGAACCCGGCCCGGCCCCACGGGAGGCAAATCGATCTGGCGGTGGCCATCGTGCCCGCCGTGAGCACCGACAAGCGCCCGGATCCGCTGTTCGTGCTGGCGGGCGGCCCGGGGATGGGCGCGATCTCCTTCTACACGAGCGTCGCTGCGGCGTTCGAGCCGATCCGGCGCGACCGCGACATCGTGCTCGTCGACCAGCGGGGCACCGGTGGCTCGAACGCGCTCGACTGCTCGCTGAGCGCGCGGGATGACTTCAATGCGAGCCGTGCCTCGCTGCTCGAGGAGACTCGCCGGTGCCTCGCCTCGCTGCGGGCGCATGCGCACGTGCGCTTCTACACGACCACGCTCGCGGCGGAGGATCTCGACCGGGTTCGCGCCGCGCTCGGGTACCGGCGGATCGATCTGTACGGATCCTCCTACGGCACCGTGCTCGCGCAGGAGTACATCCGCCGCTTCCCCGGACGCGTGCGCAGCGTCATTCTCGATGGCGTGGTGCCGCCGCAGGTGGCGATCGGCGCCGACAGCGCACTCGATGCGCAGGCGGCCGTCAGCCGGCTGTTCGCGCGCTGTGTGCGCGAGCGCGCCTGCCATGCGCGCTTCGGCGACCCGGCCGACACCTATCACGCCCTGAGCGCGCAGCTCGCCGGCCATCCCGTGTGGGTCGACCTCACCGACCCGACGAGTGGCGCGCCCTACCGCGCGCAGTTCACGAGCTATCAGCTCGAGATGGTGCTGCGTCTCGCGAGCTACACCCCGGCGCTCGCGGCGCTCCTGCCGCTCGATCTGCACGAGGCCGCCGCCCATGATTTCGCGCCGCTCGCGGGGCAGTTTCTGCTCATCGACCGGCTGTACGGCCAGGCGATCGCCTCCGGCATGAACAATACGGTCGTATGCGCCGAGGACGTTCCGTTCTATCACGTGACCCGCCCCGAGCGGGCGCGCCTCGCGCACACCTTTCTCGGAACCTCCCAGCTCGATGCGCTGCGGGCGATCTGCAGCGTCTGGCCGCGCGGGCCGGTGGACCCGGCGTTTCACGCGCCGCTGCACTCGGATGTCCCGGCGCTGCTGCTCTCGGGCAGCGACGACCCGATCACGCCGCCGCGTTACGCGGCCGAGGCGAGCCGCGGATTCGCGCACAGCCTGAGCCTGGTCGTGCAGGGCTTCGGGCACGGACAGCTCACCGATCCCTGCGTGCCGCAGATCATGGCCCGATTCGTCGCCCGCGGCTCGGTGACCGGGCTCGACGCCGCCTGCATCCGCAGGCTCGCGCCGACCCCCTTCTTCGTGACCCGCAACGGGCCCGCGCCTTGATCGAGGCCTCGGAGCTCACCAAGCGCTTCGGCTCGGTGGTCGCGGTGAGCGGCGTGACGCTGTGCGCGCGCGACGGACGCATCACCGGACTCCTCGGCCCCAACGGCGCCGGCAAGTCGACGACGCTGCGCATCCTCTACACCCTGCTGCGTCCCGATGCCGGCGAGGCCCGGGTCGATGGCGTCAGCATCACCGGCGAGCCGCTCGCGGCGCGCCGGAGGATGGGAGTGCTGCCGCACGGCGCGGGGCTCTATCCGAATCTCACGGCGCGGGAGAACGTGCTGTATTTCGGCGCCCTGCAGGGGCTTGCGCGCGCGGTGCGGCGCGCGCGCGCCGCCGAGTTGATCCGCGAGCTCGAGATGGAGGAATTCGCCGACCGGCCGGCGAAGGGACTGTCGCAGGGCGAGCGCATGAAGACCGCGCTCGCGCGCGCTCTGATCCACGACCCGCGCAACATCGTGCTCGACGAGCCGACGACCGGGCTCGACGTCATGGCCGTGCGCACGCTGCGCAAGCTCCTCGGGCGGCTGCGCGCGGCGGGACGCTGCATCCTGTTCTCGAGTCACGTGATGCAGGAGGTGGCGGCGCTCTGCGACGAGGTGATCGTCATCGCGAGCGGGCGCGTGGTCGCCAGCGGCACGCCGCAGGAGCTGCGCGAGCGGGCGGCGACGGACTCGCTGGAGGAGGCGTTCGTGCGGCTGGTCGGCGGCGACTCGCCGCCGCTTCGGGACGGGCTCGAATGAGCGCGGTGTGGAGCGTCTTTCGCAAGGAGTTCCGCGAGAACCTGCGCGACCGCCGCACCCTCCTCTCGGCGCTGGTGATCGGGCCGCTGTTCGCCCCGATCCTGTTCGGGAGCCTCCTCTCGCTCGGTTTCCACCACCAGAGGGTCGACAGCGACCGGCCGCTGAGCGTGATCGTCTCGCACCCCGGGCGCGCGCCGCGACTGATGGCGTACCTCAGGCAATATCACGTTCGCGTCCGGCGGATCGAGGCCAGCCGGGCCGCCGCGAGCGCGCTCGTGGCCGATCACCGCAACGAGCAGGTGCTGTTCGTGCCCGCGGATTTCGGCTCCAGGCTCGAGGCCGGCGAGCCTGCCCCGCTGCTCATCTACGCCGACGACTCGACCGCGGCGAGCTCGGGCAAGGTCGAGCGCCTCACCGCCCTTCTCGAGCAATACTCGACGCAGATCGCGCGGCTTCGGCTCCTCGCCCGCGGCCTGGATCCGCTGCTCGCGGTGCCGATCGCGGTGCAGCACATCGACCTCTCGACGCCGGCGAGCCGCTCGGCGCTCGCGCTCGGCATGTTGAGCTACTTCATCCTGCTGACGATGCTGATGGGCGGGGTGTATCTCGCGATCGACGCCACCGCCGGGGAGCGCGAGCGCGGCTCGCTCGAGCCGCTGCTGACGCTGCCCGTGCGTCGGGAGCATCTGGTCTACGGCAAGATTCTGGCGGCCTGCGCCTACATGACGCTGTCGCTGGCGCTCACCGTCTCGGCCTTCGCCATCGTGCTGCGCTTCATCGGACTCGAGCGCTTCGGCATGAGCGTCAATCTGGGACCGGCGGTCGCCGCCGGGATCGTGCTTTCCTGCCTGCCGCTCGTGCCCTTCGGCGCCGCCCTGATGACGCTCGTCGCCGCCTTCACCCGCAGCTATCGGGAGGCGCAGACCTACGTCGGCCTCGTGATCCTCGTGCCGACTTTGCCGCTCGTGTTCGCCTGGACGCTCGGGCTCGAGCCGAGCGCGCGGCTCATGCTCGTTCCCTCCCTCGGCCAGCACTTCCTCATCATGGGATTGCTGCGCGCGCAGCCGCTGCCGCCTGCGTACGTCGCGGCGAGCGCCGGCGCGAGCCTCGCCTTCGGGGCGGCGCTCGTGTTCCTCGTCGGCCGGCTCTATCGTCGGGAGGCGCTGCTCGGGTGACGAAGCAGCCTCCACAGCTTCGGCGCCAGGCGGTCGGCGAACGCGCGCGCCTCGACCTCGAAGCGGTTGTTCCAGTACCCGTGCCGCAGCCACTCGAGCCCGTAGCGCGCGAGCGTGAGCTCGCCGGGCTCCCACTGACGCAGCACGTGGCAGTACTCGTGCAGCATGAGCCAGGGATCGCCGAAGAATTCGCACGCCGCGCCGCGGAGGTAGATGCGCCGCCGGCGCGTGGTGGCGAGGGCGCCGCGGTGCAGCCGCACGTAGAGCGAGCGCTCGATGATCCGGACGTGACCGACGGGCTCTCCGAGGACGTGCTCGAGCGCCGCCCGCAGCGGTCCGGGAATCTCGACCCGCCGGCCGATTCTCAGGCTCGAGTGGAGTAGAATGCCTGTCATGCGAGCTCTCGCCGTCCTCGCGCTGCTCGGTCTGTGCTCCGCGACTCTCGCCGCCCCGGCCGACGCCCGCGCGCCGGCCGCGGCGAGCCCGCCGGCGACCCTTCGCGTCACCGCGAGCGCGGAAGTCTCACGGACACCGGATCGAGTCTATCTCGACATCGGGGTCACGACCCAGGCGCCGCGCCCGGCGGACGCCGTCGACCGCAATGCGCGCCGGGTGTCCACCGTCCTCGCCGCGCTGCGCCGCGCGCTCGGCCCGGGCGGGCAGCTCAGCACCACGCAGTACTCCCTGACCCCCGAATACCACTACGCCGGCAACGGCGCGCCGCCGCGGATCACGGGCTACACCGCGAGCAACGTCGTGCGAGTCAGGCTCGACGATCTCACCCGCGTCGGGGCGGCGATCGATGCGGCGAGCGGCGCCGGCGCCAATCTCTTTCAGAACATCCGCTTCACGCTGCGTGACCCGGCGGCGGCCCGGGCGCAGGCGCTGCGGCGCGCCGCCCTCGAGGCGCGCGCCGATGCGCGCGCGCTGGCCGGGGCGCTGGACTTGCGGATCCTGCGCGTGCTCGAGGTGACCGAGCAGACACCCGCCGTGACGCCGCACCTCATCTACCCGCAGGCGAGCCGCATGGCGGCGGCGCGCGCCCCCACCGAGATCGAATCCGGGAGCGTGAGCGTGGGCGCGAGCGTCACCCTGACGGTGGAAGTCGCCCCGGCGACGCGCTAGTCTGTCACCCGGAACCCACCCAACAGGGGGCCGGCTTGGTTACCGTGCGTCACCTGCTCGACCGCAAGGGTCGGGAGCTGTTCTCGATCGGGCCCGACGAGCCGGTGCTCGAGGCCGTGAGGCTCATGTCCGAGCGCCACGTCGGCGCGCTGCTCGTGATGCGCGGCGGCGAGCTCGTCGGCATCGTCTCCGAGCGCGACTATGCGCGCAAGGTGGTGCTGCTCGGGCGCTCCTCGTCCGACACATCCGTGTCGCAGATCATGTCGACTCCGGTCGTCACGGTCGCCCCCGAGAGCAGCGTCGAGGAGTGCATGCGGCTCATGACGGCGCGCCGCATCCGCCATCTGCCGGTGCTCGAGCGCGGTCGGACGATCGGCGTGATCTCGATCGGCGATCTGGTCAAGGCGGTCATCGACGAGCAGCAGCACACGATCGAGCAGCTGGAGAGTTACATTCGAAGTTGACTACTTCCGCCAGAACGTGCGCGTGAACAGCACGATGACGGTGAAGATCTCGAGCCTCCCGAGCAGCATCGCGACCGTCGAGATCCACACCTGGACCTGCGACAGCGACGACAGGTTGCGCGCGTGCCCGGCGGGCAGCCCGAAGGCGGTGTTGTTGATCGAGGAGACGGTGAGGCGGAAGGCCGACTCGAAGTCCATCCCCGTGAGCAGCATCGCGAACGTGAGCGCCGAGACCGTCATGAAATAGAGGAAGATGAAGGCGAGCACGGCGTCCGTGACTCTTTCCGGCACCAGCCTGCCGCCGACCCGCACCGGCACCATGGCGTTCGGATGCACCAGGAGCTTCATCTCCCGCCCGGTCTGGCGCGCGAGCACGAGGGTGCGGAACATCTTCACCCCGCTCCCGGGCGAGCCGGTGCTGCAGAGGATGCCGGAAAGGAACAGCATCCAGATGGGCGCGAACACCGGCCAGGACGCGAACCGCACGGGCCCGCTGTTCACCCAGCCGGTGGTCGTCGCCATCGAGATGACGTTGAAGGCCGCGTAGCGCAGCGAGGTCGGGAAGTCCGGGTACACGCCATCGAGCTCGAGCAGGATGGCGATGCCGACGATGCTGATGGCGAGCACGCCGACGATCGCCTTGAGCTCGGCGTCGTTGCGATAGGGAGCGAGCGAGAGCCTTCGAAGGGCGAGAAAGTGCCGGGCGTAGTTGAGGCAGGAGAACAGCATCAGCCCCATCAGCACCACCTCGACGGCGAGCGAATGGAAGGAGGCGATGCCGCCATCGTGGGTGGAGACGCCGCCGAGCCCGACGGCGGAGAACGCGTGGCAGATCGCATCGAACCAGCTCAGGCCCGCAAGCCGCAGCAGCCCCGCGCCGATGACCGTCAGCAGCGTGTACACCAGCCAGAGCGAGCGGGCCGCTTCGGTGATGCGCGGTGCCAGCTTCTCGTCCTTGACCGTCGCCGGCGCGTCCGCCATCTGCAGCTGCATGCCCCCGATGCCGAGCAGCGGCGAGACGCCGATCGCCACCACGATGGTCGCCAGTCCTCCCACCCAGACCAGCGAGTCGCGCCAGAAGTTGAGCGAGGGAGCGAGCCGGTCGAGGCCCGAGAGCACCGTCGAGCCCGTGGTCGTGAGCCCCGACATGGCCTCGAAGTAGGCGCGCGTGAAAGTGAGCCCCGGCAGGTCGAGCATCAACGGGAGCGACGCGGAGGCGGCGAGCAGGATCCAGGCCGGTGTGACCAGCAGAAATCCGTCGCGCGGCTTGAGCTCGCGCCGGAAGCGGTAGGTGGCACCCGCGAGCGTGATGCCCGCGACGAGGGTGATGCCCGCGGACAGCAGGAACGACGGCCAGAGCCCGTCGCCCATCGCGATGGAGCAGCCGATCGGCAGCAGGTAGACCGCCCCGAAGGCGGCGAGAATGATCCCGAGCAGGTACGCGGCGCCGAGCATGCGATGCGCCCGTCAGCGCGGCTCGCGCAGGAACAGCCGCTCGACCGCCTCGATGTGGCGGCGGTCCGCGAGAAACAGGATCAGGTGATCGCCGGATTGCACGAAGGTGTCGTGGTGCGCCATCAGCACCTGCTCGCCGCGCACCACGGCGCCGATCGCCGCGCCCTCCGGCAGCGTGATCTCCCCGACCGCCCTGCCGACCACCCGGGAGGTGCTCTCATCGCCCTGCGCGATGACCTCGATGGCCTCGGCCGCCCCGCGCCGCAGCGAGTGCACCCGCACCACGTCGCCGCGGCGCACGTGCGCGAGCAGCGAGCCGATCGTGATCGTCTGAGGCGAGACCGCGATGTCGATGCTGCCGCTCTCGATCAGCTCGGCGTAGGACGGCCTGTTGACCAGCGCCATCACCTTGCGCGCCCCGAGGCGCTTGGCGAGCATGGCCGAGAGGATGTTGGCCTCCTCGGAGTTGGTGAGCGCCGCGAACACGTCGGCGCTGTCGATGTTCTCCTCGATCAGCAGCTCCTCGTCGGCCGCATCGCCCGTGAGCACGATCGTCTGCTCGAGGAGCTCGGAGACCTTGCGCGCGCGGCGCGCGTCGCGCTCGATCAGCTTCACCTGGCTGGTCTTCTCCAGCTTGCGCGCGAGGCGGTACCCGATGTTGCCGCCGCCGGCGATCACGATGCGCCGCATGCGGCTGTCCTCCTTGCGCAGCTCCCCGATCACCCGGCGGATGTCGTCGCGCGCGGCGAGGAAGAACACCTCGTCGCCTTCCTCGATGAGCGTGCCGCCCTCGGGCGCGATGCCGCGGCCGGCCCGGTAGATCGCCACCACGCGCGCCTCGGTGCGCGCAAGGTGCTCCGGGAGCTCCCGCAGCTGATGCCCGACGAGCAGACCCTCCTTGACGGCGCGCACGCCGACGAGGCGCACCTTGCCGTCGGCGAAGTTCAGGACCTGCAGCGCGCCCGGGAAGCGCACCAGGCGCTCGATGTACTCGGTGACGAGCTGCTCGGGACTGATGAACACGTCGACCGCGATCGCCTGCTCGCTGAAGAGCTCCGGCCGGCCGGTGTACTCGGAGGCGCGGATGCGCGCGATCTTGGTCGGCGTGCGGAACAGCGTGTAGGCCACCTCGCAGGCCATCATGTTGACCTCATCGCTGTTGGTGAGCGCGATGATGATCTCGGCCTCGGCGGCGCCGGCCGCCTCGAGCACCGGGGGGAAGGCCGCGTTGCCGGCCACCGTGTGCACGTCGACACGGTCCTGAAGGTCGCGCAACACCTCCTCGCTGATGTCGACGACGGTGACCTCGTTGGCCTCCTCGCGCGAGAGGTGGCGCGCCACCGTGCGCCCGACCTGGCCCGCCCCGAGGATCAGAATCTTCATGCGATCGGCTCCAGGTTGGCGTACTGCACCATCAGCCACTTCGTGCCCTGACGCTCGAAGCTGATCTGCACGCGGGCATGGGGACCTGCGCCCTCGACGCTGAGCACCACGCCCTCGCCGAACTTGCCGTGACGCACGCGCGCGCCGAGGCGCACCCCCGCGGCGGGCTCCTCGTGCCCGCGCAGGCCCGGCTCCTCGCGCCGCAGCCGGCCGGCCGTGACCGGGCGGGTGACCTGCACGCGCGGACGGATCTCCTCGATGAGCTCCGGCGGGATTTCCTTGATGAAGCGGGAGGGTTGGCCGTAGGTATCGATGCCGTGCAGCCGGCGCTGCTCGGCGTAGGTGAGATAGAGCTGCCTCATGGCGCGCGTCATGCCGACGTAGCAGAGGCGTCGCTCCTCCTCGAGGCCGTGGATGTCGGTGATCGACCGCTGATGCGGAAACAGGCCGTCCTCCAGGCCGCAGAGGAACACCACCGGAAACTCGAGTCCCTTCGCCGAGTGCAGCGTCATCATCTGCACGCTGTCCTCCCACGCATCCGCCTGTCCCTCGCCGGACTCGAGCGCGGCGTGCGCCAGGAATCCCTCGAGCGGCGGCAGCTCCGCGGCCGCGGGATCGGCGGCGAAGCCGCGCGCGGCGCTCACGAGCTCCTCGAGGTTCTCGACGCGCGCCTCGCCGCGATCGGCCCGGTCGCGCCGGTAGTGCTCGACGAGCCCGCTCGCCTGCAGCATCCGATCCACCTGCTCGTGCAGCGCAAGACCGGCGCTCTCGCCGGCGAGGCGCTCGATGAGGGCGAGGAATCCGCCGACCGCGGCCGCGGCCCGCGCCCCGAGCTCCTCCCTGGGGGCCGGCGAGGCGGCCGCTTCCCAGAGGGAGATGCCCCCCGCCCGCGCCGCCTCGCGAATCGCATCCACGCTCCTCGCGCCGATGCCGCGCGTCGGCAGATTGACGACGCGCTCGAACGAGGCGTCGTCGCGCCGGTTGACGAGGAGCCTCAGGTAGGCGAGGGCGTCCTTGATCTCCGCGCGCTCGAAGAACCTGAGGCCGCCATAGACCCGGTACGGAATGCGCGCGGAGATGAACGCCTCCTCGAACACCCGGGACTGGGCGTTCGAGCGGTAGAGCACCGCCACCTCGCGCCGCTCGCCTCCGTGGAGCACGTGATCGCGGATGCGATGCGTGACGAACTCCGCCTCGTCGCGCTCGTTGAACGCGGCATAGAGCTGAAGCGGCCGGCCCCGCTCGCCGCTCGTCCAGAGCGTCTTGCCGACGCGCCCGGTGTTGTGGGAGATGAGCTCGTTCGCGGCCGCGAGGATGGAGCCCGTGGAGCGGTAGTTCTGCTCCAGCTTGTGGAGCCGCCCGCCGGGGTAGTCGCTGCGGAACTGCTGCACGTTCTCCACGCGGGCGCCGCGCCAGCGGTAGATCGACTGATCGTCGTCGGCCACCACGAAGGGGTGGCCCTCCGGGCCGGCGATGAGCTTGAGCCACGCGTACTGGATCGAGTTGGTATCCTGGAACTCGTCGACCAGCACGTGGCGGAAACGCTGGCGGTAGTGCGCAAGGAGCGACGGATTGTCGCGCCAGAGCTCATAGGCGCGCAGCAGCAGCTCCGCGAAGTCGACCACGCCCGAGCGCTCGCATTGCTCCTGATACAGCCCGTAGAGGCGGATCATCTGCGCGCGCACCGGATCCTCGCCGCGCTTCAGGTCCTTCGGCCGCAGTCCCTCGTCCTTGCTCGAGTTGATGAACCACTGCACCTCGCGCGGGATCCAGCGCGACTCGTCGAGATCCTGGGCCTTGAGGAGCTTGCGGATGAGGCGCTGCTGATCCTCGGCGTCGAGGATCTGGAAACTCTGCGGCAGGGCCGCCTCGCGGGCGTGCAGCCGCAGCAGCCGGTGGGCGATGCCGTGGAAGGTGCCGATCCAGAGCGCCCCCGGAGGCGTTCCGAGCAGCCGCTCGACGCGGCCGCGCATCTCGGCGGCGGCCTTGTTCGTGAAGGTGACCGCCAGGATGGAATGCGGCGAGGCGCTCTCGGCCTCGATCAGCCAGGCGATCCGGTGCGTCAGGACGCGGGTCTTGCCGCTGCCGGCGCCCGCGAGCACGAGCACGGGCGTGAGCGGCGCAATGACGGCGGCGCGCTGGGCGTCGTTCAGGGAGCCGAGGATGGGGCTTAAGTCCATGAGAGGGGGCGCATTCTAAGGTATGGCCGGGTCCCGGATCTCGGTCGCGAACTTCACCACGGCCACGATGAAGCTGAGCAGCACCGGCCCGATCACGAGGCCGAGCACCCCGAAGGCGGATACCCCGCCGATCGCCCCGACGAACACGGCCAGCGTCGAGACGTGCGCGCGCTGCGCGGTGAGCAGCGGCCGCGCCACGTTCTCGACCACCGCGAGCAGCGCGCTCCAGAAGGCGAGGAACACCGCGGCCATCCAGTGCCCCTCGACGGCGAGATAGAGCACCGCCGGCGCCAGCACCACCGCCGCGCCCGCGGGCAGCAGGGCCGCGATGGTCGCGATGACGCCGAACACCACGGGCGAGGGCAGCCCCGCGAGGGCGAATCCCGCGCCCACGAAGATTCCCTGGATGAGCGCGGTGGCCGTCGAGCCGAAGACGACCGCGCGCGTGACGCTGGCGAGGTACAGGCGCAGCCGCTCGCGGCGCTCGATCGGCAGCGGAATGAGCCGCGCGAGCGCCTCGAGGATCGCCCTGCCGTCGCGCAGCAGGAAGAACAGCAGGAACAACATCATGAAGAAGCCGACGACCGTGCCGAAGAGGCCGAGCGCCAGATTCCCGCCGGCGGCGGCGGCCGACTTCAGCAGCGCCTGCACGCCGGTGCTCAGCCAGCCCTGCACCTGGACCGCGCTCACGGGAGTGCCGCGGCCCGCCCAGCGCAAGGCCTCACCGAGGAGCGGGAAGGTCTCGAACCGGCCGAGCAGCGCCGGATAGCCGAGCAGCGGATGCTCGCGCAGGTACGCGACCAGCCCCGCGACCTGCTCGGCGAACATCACTCCGAGGATGGCAAGCGGCGCCAGCACGAGAAAAGGGGTGAGGCCCGTCAGGATGCCGGCGGAGAGATTCACCCGGCCCTTCAATCGCCGCGACAGCCTCTGGTGCAGCGGGTGCAGGAGGAAAGCGAGCACCGCCGCCCAGCCGAGCGCCCCCCGGAGCGGGGTCAGCACGGCGAGCAGGAGATACCCGAGCGCCGCCGCGGTCGCGAGGAAGAAGCTGCGGCGATAGAAGGCGGAGTACGTCACGGCGAGCGCCGCTCACCACCGGTTTCTGAGCTCCCGGAGCCCGAGGAACACGGTCCTCTCGTCCGGGTCCGGTCCGATGTCGGGAAAGGCCTCCCGGAGCCGCGCGATCACCGTCGGGCTCGAGAGACGAAAGAACGTGTTGATTCGCTTCTCGTCCGCGAGGGTGGTGACCGGGGCATCGCCCGGCGCGCGCCGGCGCGCTTGCTCGAGCAGCGCGCGCGCGGCCTCGTTGTCCGGCTCGCGGTCGAGAGTGAACTCGAGGTTGCGCACGAGGTACTCGTGGCCGGGGAAGATCCGGGTCTCCTGCGCCAACCGCGCGAGCTGAACGGCGAAGGTCCGGTAGAGCTCCTGCGGATGGCCGCCGTTGTGACAGTTGCCGGCTCCCGCGTTGAAGAGCGTGTCGCCGCAGAAGAGCGCCGGCCGATCCCCGCGCGCGAGCAGGCAGATGTGCGCCATGGTGTGCCCCGGAGTGTCGAGGCACTCGAGCTCCACCGTGCGCCCTACCTTGACGATATCCCCCGCGCCGAGGCCCCGGTCGACCCCGCCGATGCGCGCCGCCGCCGCGGCGTGCGCCAGCACCCGCGCGCCGGTTGCCCCGACCAGGCCGGCGTTGCCGCCGGTGTGGTCCGCATGCTCGTGGGTGTTCAGGATCTGCGTGATGCGCCAGCCGCGCGTGCGCGCGGTCCTCAGGCACAGCGGCCATTCGAGCGGGTCGACGGCGAGCGCCTCGCCGGACTCGGGACACGCGATGAGATAGTGAAAGTTGCGGAAGGGATTGGCGGACCAGATGCGCTCGACGATCATCCGCCGAGAATAGCGGATGTGGTGCTCACGCGCCTCCGGGCGGTGCGGCCTCGACCGTCCCGGCCGGCCGGGCGCCCGGCTCGGGCACGCGCAGGGTGCAGATTCCGCCGATCAGCATGCTCGCGCCTCCGAGCACCAGGCCGTAGGCCGGCCGATCGGCGAACAGGGCGTGGACCAGCCATCCGAGCACGCTCGCGGCGAGCAGCTGCGGAATGACGATGAAGAAATTGAAAATGCCCATGTAGACGCCCATCTTGCCGGCAGGCAGGTTGTCCGCGAGCAGCGTGTAGGGAAGCGCCTGGATCGAGGCCGATCCGAGGCCCACGCCCGCCATCGACAGCAGCAGCCAGTCGGCATTGCGCACCCAGGCGAAGGACGCGAGTCCGACACCGGCGGCGAACAGGCACAGCAGGTGGCTGCGGCGCAGCCCGATGGAGCGCACCATGAGCGGTATGGCGACCGCTCCGAGGATGACGAAGCAGTTGGAGGCGCCGAACAGCACACCCACCCAGTTGGCGCCCGCGTTGTAGGCGGCCGAGCGCGGGTCGCTGCTGCCGAACTGCACCGCCGTCACGGTCGGCGTGGTGTAGATCCACATCGCGAACAGCGCGAACCAGGAGAAGAACTGCACCCAGGCGAGGCGGCGCATGGGGCCCGGCATGCCGTAGAGATCGGCC